>NZ_RZQP01000130.1:0-17496 GCF_003998165.1 Mesorhizobium sp. M7A.F.Ca.US.007.01.2.1
TAACCCAGCTGGTCGAGGACCATTTCGATCTCGCCATCCGCATCGGCCGATTGCCCGATTCGAGCCTGGTCGCCATCGGCGTCGGCGCGATCCGCCGCGTCGTCTGCGCCAGCCCGGCCTATCTGGCCGAACACGGCACGCCAACGACCCCGGAGGATCTGGAAACACACGATTGCATCACCTTCGAGGGGCTCGCCTCCGCCGCCAGTTGGAGCTTCATCAAGGGCAAGGCCGAAATCCCGGTTCGGGTCCGCTCGCGGCTTCAGGTCAACACCGCCGAAGCGGCCATCGATGCCGCGATTGCCGGCGTCGGGCTGACGCGTGTGCTTTCCTACCAGATCGAAGCCGCGCTGCGGTCCGGCGCGCTGCGCGTCCTGCTGCAGGAATTCGAGCCGGCGCCATGGCCGGTAAGCCTGGTGCATGCGGGCCACGGCCTGCTGCCGGTCAAGCTGCGCGCCTTCCTCGATTTTGCCGCTCCGCGCCTGAAGGCGCGGCTGGCGCGGCTGATGTAGCGGAACCAGGCCAACCCATCGGTGGCCGTTCTTCGTCGCCACCCAAAGCGCCCTGCGGCCATTTCCTTTTTTCCCGCGCTTGGTGTAACCAACGCTCACCTCCTCACCGGGCTCCCCCAATGCTCTACATCAGATCGCTGACGTTCAATTTCGTCTTCTACGTCAACCTGATCGTCCAGATGATCCTCTGGACCCCCTACTATTTCCTGTCGCCCCGGCACCGCGCCTGGTTCGTGCCGAAATTCTGGTCGCGCACCTCGATGTGGCTTTACGAGAAGATCGCCGGAACGAAGAACGAGATCACCGGCCGGGAAAACCTGCCCGAAGGCTCCTTCATCCTGGCACCAAAGCATCAGTCGTTCTGGGACGCGATCGCCTTCTTCCCCTTCCTTCAGGACCCGCTCTACATCCTCAAGCGCGAGCTGACCTGGATCCCGTTCTTCGGCTGGTACATCATGAAGATGCGCATGATCCCGGTTCATCGCGGCAGCCGTTCGAAGGCACTGAAGGCCGTGGTCGCCGCGACCAAGGAAGAGATGGCGCGCAACCCTCGCCAGCTCATCATCTACCCCGAAGGGACAAGACGCGCGCCGGGCGACGAACCGGCCTACAAATACGGCATCGTCGAAATCTACACGCAGCTTGGTGTTCCGGTGGTGCCGGTTGCCCATGTCGCCGGCCTCTATTGGCCGCGCCGCAAATTCCTGCGCTATCCCGGCACCATCAAGGCGCGTTTCCTGCCGCCGATTCCACCGGGACTGAGCAAGGACGAATTCATGGCCCGGCTGATCGGCGAGACCGAAGCTGCCTGCGACCAGTTCCTGATGGATGCGGCGCGCGGCCCGAACCCGCCTGCCTTGCCGCCGACAGCGGTGAAAAGGCTGCAAGAGCTGGACAACGCCGCAAGAACCAAAGTCTGAACCGGAAGTCTCCGGCCGGCAGTTCTCAGCCGAACACCGCCAGCGCGGTGGTCAACACCAGCGTCACGGCAAAGATCAGATTGATGATCCGCGAGGCCGCCGGCCGGCGCAGGAAGCGCGCGAACCCAGCCCCCGCGACAAGCCACAGAGCGTGGATGGCAACGATCATCAGGGCGAGAACCGCCAGCTTCAGCCATAGACCAGGCTCAGTGGCGCCCTGTTTGGACGAAGCACCGGCGAACACGGCGGCGATCGCCACATAGGCCTTTGGATTGGCGACCGCGAGAAGAAATCCAGCCAGCCATGTGGGACGCGAAGTCTCGGCGGCGCGGGCGGCCAGCGGCGGCGCCGTAGCGATCTTGAAGGCGAGATAGAGGATGTAGGCCGCGGAGGCCAAAGCCAGCAACGGCGCCAGCTTCGGCATCGAGGTGAGCACTGCCATGACCCCGGTCGCGACAACCAAAAGCACGGCGATCGTGCCCAGGATGATTCCCCAGGCATAGCCCAGGGAATGGCGCAAACCGAAGGCGGCACCAACGGCGGTGACGCTTATCGTTGCCGGCCCCGGGCTGCCCATGACGACGGCGGAGGCAAGCACGAGCGCGCACAACTGGCGCCAAAGATCCGGCTGCAAAAGAAGCGGCTCAGTCATCTCACCCTCTGTCTTGCCCCGTGCGAAGGAGGCTATGGCAAGACAAGAGGGTCGTCTTGGACGTTCGTGCGAGGAGCGGCCGCCGAAACTTCAGTCGCTCGCCCTGTCGAGTTCGGCCATGTCGGCGGCGCTCAGCTTCAGCGACGCCGCCTTGATCAGGCTGTCCATCTGCTCGGGCTTGGTGGCGCTGGCTATCGGCGCGGTGACGCCCGGCCGAGCGATCACCCAGGCAAGCGCGACTTCCGCCTGCTTGGCCGAATGCCTTGATGACACCGCGTCGAGTGCCGCAAGGATGCGCATGCCGCGCCCATTGAGATAGTCCTTCACGCCGCCGCCACGCGGGCTTTGGCCGAGATCGGCCTCGCTGCGGTATTTGCCGCTGAGGAAACCTTTGGCCAGGCTGAAATAGGTGATGACGCCGATGTCCTCGGCCACGCACAGATCGCGCAACGGCCCGTCAAAGGATGAGCGATCGTAGAGATTGTATTCCGGCTGCAGCACCTCGTAGCGCGGCAGACTGCGCAGGCTCGCCACATCGAGTGCCGCACGCAACTGGCCGGCGTCGAGGTTAGAGCACCCGGCATAGCGAATCTTGCCCTTGGCGAGCAGCTTCTCGTAGGCGCCAAGCGTTTCCTCATAGGGCGTCGCAGGATCCGGCCAATGCGACAGATAGAGATCGATGAATTCGGTCTGCAGCCGCTTCAACGATGCGTCGACGGCCTTTTCGATGTAGGCGGCGGACAGGTCCTTGTGCCCCTGTCCCATATCCGAACCGACCTTGGTGATCACCACGACCTTGTCGCGATTGCCACGGTCTTTCATCCATTTACCGATGATGGTTTCCGATTCGCCGCCCTTGTGGCCTGGAACCCAGCGCGAATAGGCGTCCGCCGTATCGATGGCGTTGAGGCCGGCGCCGACGAAGCGGTCGAGCAGGTCGAACGAGGTTTTCTCGTCGGCAGTCCAGCCGAAGACGTTGCCGCCCAGAACCAGCGGCGCGATGGACAAGTCGGTGCGACCGAGACGACGTTTCTGCAAGGCGGATCTCCGGGATGATTGGGCGGGCAAATGGCGCCCGCGGTCTGAGGGTTGGAGCCTAACCTAGGTCTTGCCTGAACGAGGTCAAAGGCCTGACGGCCTTTTTCCGCAGAGCCAGCTTCACAAAGGCGCGACCTGCAGCGCCACCTCTTCCAGCCAATGATCGCGAATGCCCAGCGCCTCGAGATGCTCCAGCGTGCTCAGCACATAGTCCTCGTTGTTGCCGGACTGGCCGACCGCACCGCGCACCACGGCCGCCGCATCTGCAGCGTCGAGCGCTCCGGCATATTGCTCGTGCTGGCGGTCGACAATGTAAACCACCGCGTCGACCGTACCGCCGCCGTCGAGGCGAACCTTGAGCAGACGCTCCAGATAGACATTGGTGACCAGCTCGCGCTCGCGCAGATAGGCCATAACCTCGTCGCGCAAGTCGCCGGGGACGCGGAATGCGAGGCCGACGCAGGACCCGCCACGATCGAGGCCGAGCACCAGCCCCGGCCGCTCGCGCGTGCCGCGATGCACGAAGGAATAGACGCAGAGCGAGCGCCGGTAGCCATGCAGGCGGGCACGCTGTGTTTCGACATGCGCGAATCCCGGCCGCCAGATCAGCGAGCCATAGCCAAACACCCAAAAATCGCCCATATCGCCGCGCCTGATTGCAAAAGATGCCAACACCGCACCCGGACCGGTGTTTTTTCCGCCCGTCCCGTCTAACTATTCGTCTGTCCACCTGGCGGAATCGACTACCCGTCCGCAATACCCATGCGTTAACGAGAGCCAAAGCATGACGTCAAGTGACGAACGCCAGCCGAACAAACGTCGCCGCCTGATCTGGCTTGCAGCATTCATCGTCGTGCTGTTCGCCCTCTACAGCGGCGGCTGGTTCTATCTGGCTGACCGCGTCAGGAGCGAGGCCGACAAGGCGGTTGCCACGCTCAACAAGAATGGCGTCGAGGCCGGCTGCGCCAATCTCCAGGTCAGCGGCTATCCCTTGAGCTTTACCGTCTCCTGCGACAACCTCGCCTATGAGGACGATGCCAAGAACATTGCGGCCTCAGCCGGCAGTTTCAACGCAGCCGCCCAGATCATCCAGCCTCTGTCGCCGGTTGCCAATCTGCGCGGCCCGCTCAGGACCTCCGTTCCCGACATGGTGCCGCTGTGGATCGACTGGGACAATCTGCAGGCCAATTTCAAATTGTGGTGGCCGCTGCCGCGGCGGATTTCGCTGGAGGCAGAGGGCCTTTCCGGCCAGACCGATCCGGCCGACGATACCGATCCGGTGCAACTGTTCAGTGCCGGCAAGGCATCAGGTCAGTTGCAGCCCAACGGCGAGGATATCGACTATCTCGGCAGTTTCGGCGATCTCGAGGTCGACCCCGACGCAATTGGCGGGCGCGTGCTTCCGGCGCTCGATGCCAGCGGCGACGTGACATTGAAGAACGGCGTCGCACTGATCGGCACGCGGGTGAAGAGCCTTCGTGGCCAGGCGATCGAAATCCGCAACCTTGACCTGTCGTCGGGGACGGCGCGCATCACCGTTTCGGGACCGCTCTCCGTCGATGCCGAGGGCTTGGTCAACGCCGACCTGATGATCAGGTTGAAGGACCCGAAGGCGGTGGCGGCCATCCTCGGTACCGCCATACCCGAGCAGAAAAGCCAGATCGAGCAGGGTTTTTCTGCCCTGGCGGTGCTCGGCAACGAACCGTCCATGCCGCTGAAGGTGGTCAGGGGCAAGGCCTCGCTCGGCTTCATTCCGCTGGGCAAGATCAAGCCGGTCGAATAGCTCAGCCATGGCGAAACCCGTGAAGCTGCTGAGCGTTGGCGCTTTGACGCTGGACACCATCCTGCGCGTCGAGACGCTGCCCATGCATCAGGGCAAGTTCATGGCCTCCGACGGCGTCCAGATCGCCTCGGGCATGGCCACCAGCGCCGCCTGCGCCGCCCATCGCCTGGGCGCCGAGGTATCGCTGTGGGCGAGTGCCGGCGACGATGCCGTCGCCGACCAGCTCATCGCCGGCATAGAGGCCGAAGGCGTCGATTGCACCTTCGTGCGGCGCGTCAGAGGTGCCCGCTCGGCGCTGGCCTCGATCCTGGTCGACGCGCATGGCGAGCGCATCATCGTGCCGTTCTATGACAGGCTTGCCCAGGCCGATCCCGACGTCCTGCCGGTCGCCGACCTCATGGCATTCGATGCCGTTCTGGTCGATGTCCGCTGGCCGGGTGCGGCGGCACTCGCCCTGAAGGCGGCGCGCGCCATCGGCCGTCCGGCGATCCTCGATGCCGACACCGCGCCGCTGGAGGTCCTTGAGCAGTTGTTGCCGCTCGCTACGCACATCATCGCTTCGGAGCCGGCAGCGCGCATCGTCTGCGGCCAGGCGCTCGATCCGGAAACGGCTTGCGCCGATCTCGCCAGCCGCAGCGACGCTTTTGTCGCAGTGACAGGCGGCGCGGCGGGCAGTTGGTGGCACGACCGTCGCGCTGGCTGCGTGCGCCATGTCGCGGCGCCGAAAATCAAGGCGGTCGACACGCTCGCCGCCGGCGATGTCTTTCACGGCGCCTTCGCCGTCGGGCTGGCGGAAGCCATGCCGGTCGAGCAGGCTTTGCGGTTTGCCAGTGCGGCCGCGGCGCTCAAATGCCTGCGCTTCGGCGGCAGGCTTGGCGCGCCGAACCGAGCCGAGACGCTGGCCATGGTTGCGCAGACCTGGCCTGCCTGAGACAGACCTAGCCCTTCGCGGGGTGCTCGACCGCCTGACGGCCGAAATCGGGAACGTCGATGTCCTGGCCGGCTTCGATGATCGAGCGGCGCACGGCGCGGGTGCGGGTGAACAGGTCGAAGAGCTTTTCGCCATCGCCCCAGCGGATCGCGCGCTGCAGCGACGCCAGATCTTCCGAGAACCGCGCCAGCATTTCGAGGATGGCGTCCTTGTTGTGCAGGCAGACATCCCGCCACATGGTCGGATCGGAGGCGGCAAGGCGGGTGAAGTCGCGGAAGCCGGAAGCCGAATATTTGATCACTTCGGATTTGGTCACCGACTGCAGATCATCGGCGGTGCCGACGATGTTGTAGGCGATGATGTGCGGCAGATGCGAGACGATGGCCAGCGTCATATCGTGATGCTGGGGATCCATCGTGTCGATGTTGGCGCCGCAGCGCCGCCAGAACTCCGACAGCCTCTCCAACGCGTCCGGGTCGGTGTCGGGCAGCGGCGTGAAGATGCACCAGCGATTGTCGAACAGGTCGGCGAAACCGGCGTCGGGGCCGGATTTTTCTGTGCCCGCCAGCGGGTGGCCGGGAATGAAATGGACACCTTCAGGCACATAAGGCTGCATTTGCGCAATGACAGACGCCTTGGTCGAGCCGACATCGGTGAGGATCGCGCCCGGCTTCAGCGCCGGCGCGATTTCCTCGGCAACCGTGCCGGACGAGCCGACCGGCACCGAAATGATGACCAGGTCGGCATCGCGGACAGCTTCTCTCGCATCGGTGCTATAGCTATCGCCCAGCCCAAGCTCCTCAGCCCGCGCCAGCGTCGCCGCACTGCGGGTCGAGATGGATACGTGGCGGGCGAGGCCCTCGCGGCGGATGACGCGGGCCAGCGACGAGCCGATCAGGCCGATGCCGACCAGCGCGATCTTTTCAAACATCGGTGATGTCATGGTTTCTAGCTTTTCAGGAATGTCGTGAGAGCGGCGACAACGCCGCGATTGGCCTCTTCGGTACCGACGGTCATGCGCAGCGCGTTGGGAAAGCCATAGCCCGAAACGCGCCGCAATATATAGCCGCGCGCCGTCAGATAGTCGTCCGCCGCCGCTGCCGAATGTTTCTGGTCCTCGGGAAAATGAATGAGGATGAAATTGCCGACGCTGGGCGTCACCCGCAACCCAAGCTTTGTGAATTCCTCACTCAGCCAGGCCAGCCAGGTCTCGTTGTGCGCCACGCTGCGCTCGACATGGGCGCGATCGCGAATGGCGGCGATGCCGGCCTCGATCGCCGTCGCATTGACGTTGAAGGGGCCGCGTACGCGGTTGATGGCGTCGACGATGTGCATCGGCCCGTACATCCAGCCGATCCGCGCCCCGCCAAGGCCGATCTTGGAGAAGGTCCGGGTCATCACCACGTTCTCTGCGCTGCCGACCAGTTCGATGCCGGCCTCATAGTCGTTGCGGCGGACATATTCGGCATAGGCCGCGTCGAGCACCAGAAGCACGTTCTTCGGCAGTGCGGCATGCAGACGCCGCACCTCCTGGAATGGCACATAGGTGCCGGTCGGATTGTTGGGATTGGCGAGGAACACGATCTTGGTGAGCGGCGTGACGGCGGCCAGGATGGCGTCGATATCGGCGCGCTCGTCTGTTTCCTTGATCGTCACCGGAACGGCGCCCGCCGACTGGATGTAGATCTTGTAGACCATGAAGGCGTGCTCGGTGATGACGGCCTCGTCGCCGGGCGCCAGATAGGTCTGCGCCAGCAGGCCGAGGATTTCGTCGGAGCCGTTGGAGCAGATGATGTTCTGCGGGTTGAGGCCATGCACCTCGGCGATCGCTTCGCGCAGCCGCCTGGCGGTGCCATCTGGATAGACGTCAAGCTTTCCGGCAATCTCGCGCGCGGCTTCGATCGCCTTCGGCGAGGGCCCGAGCGGGTTCTCGTTGGAGGACAGCTTGTGGACCTTGGCGACGCCGGCAGGCGCCGTGCTCTTGCCCGGCACATAGGCGTCTATGTCCATGATGCCCGCGCGCGGGGTTGGACGTGCCTGGTCCGGTGTCTGGCTCATGTCGCAAAATCCGTCGAGAACGCTTCCTGAGGGAAGCCGCAGCGGAAATACAAGCCGTGGCCTGCAATGTCGAGAGGCGACAGCCTCCCGCCCAAGGCAGGCCGTTGACGCCGGCGCGCCACAGCCCTAGAAGGGGAGCGAACTTCCGTGGTGATTTGGCCGGTCGGCTTGCAGCCACGTTAAACAACTTGCTAAAGGGCCGTTTGCATCCTGTAACCGGCTTTGCGACCGCAATGCCGGTTTTTTGTTGTCCGCGCCGGCCGGACACCCGTATCGGCATCGACTTTCGACGAGTGCGATGCGTGGGCTCAAAGTGTGAGATGGATGTCATGGCCGTTCTGCGTGCCCGCAAAACCAACAACGAGGTCGACCAACCGTCGAGCCCGGTTTTGCGTTTTGGATCCGACAAGCCGCTCAAGCTGGACGCCGGTACGCTGCTGTCACCGTTCCAGATCGCCTACCAGACCTACGGCACGCTGAACGATGCCCGCTCCAACGCCATCCTCGTCTGCCATGCGCTGACCGGAGACCAGCACGTCGCCAGCACCAATCCGGTGACCGGCAAGCCTGGCTGGTGGGAAGTGCTGATCGGCCCCGGCAAGATCATCGACACCAATCGTTTCTTCGTCATCTGCTCCAACGTCATCGGCGGTTGCCTTGGGTCCACCGGCCCGGCCTCGACCAATCCCGCCACCGGCAAGCCCTATGGGCTTGACCTGCCGATCATCACCATCCGCGACATGGTGCGGGCGCAGCAGATGCTGATCGACCATTTCGGCATCGAGAAACTATTCTGCGTGCTCGGCGGCTCGATGGGCGGCATGCAGGTGCTGGAATGGGCGTCGAGCTATCCGGAGCGCGTCTTCTCGGCACTGCCGATCGCCACCGGGGCGCGCCATTCCTCGCAGAACATCGCCTTTCATGAGGTTGGCCGGCAGGCTGTCATGGCCGATCCGGACTGGCATGGCGGCAAATATTTCGAGCACGGCAAACGCCCGGAAAAGGGCCTGGCGGTAGCGCGCATGGCCGCCCACATCACTTACCTGTCGGAAGCCGCCCTGCACCGCAAGTTCGGCCGCAATCTGCAGGATCGCGAAGCGCTGACCTTCGGCTTCGACGCCGACTTCCAGATCGAAAGCTATCTGCGCCATCAGGGCATGACCTTCGTCGATCGCTTCGACGCCAATTCCTACCTCTACATGACGCGATCGATGGACTATTTCGACCTCGCCGCAGACCATGGCGGCCGGTTGGCCGACGCTTTCGCCGGCACGAAAACCCGCTTCTGCCTGGTGTCCTTCACCTCGGATTGGCTGTTCCCGACCGAGGAGAGCCGCTCGATCGTGCATGCGCTCAACGCCGCCGGCGCATCGGTATCCTTCGTCGAGATCGAGACCGACCGAGGCCACGACGCATTCCTGCTCGACGAGCCGGAACTGTTTGCCGCGATAAACGGCTTCATCGGCTCGGCGGCCCGGGCGAGAGGGCTGAGCGCATGATCTCGAAAAATTGCAGGCTTTTCCGATCGGGATCACGCGCCAGGCGGGAGGCGAAGCCATGAGCGTCAACCGCGACCAGCGCGTCGACCTCGAAGTCGTCGCCAACCTCATCCCGCCACAGTCGCGCGTGCTCGATGTCGGCTCGGGCGACGGCTCGCTGCTCGAACTGCTACAGGACACCAAGCAGGTCGACGGTCGTGGACTCGAGCTGTCGCAGCGCGGCGTCAACGAATGTGTGGCGCGCGGCCTCTCGGTCATCCAGGGCGATGCCGACAAGGATCTCGAATTCTATCCCGACAAGGGCTTTGACTTCGTCGTCCTGTCGCAGACGCTGCAGGCCACCCGCAACCCCAAGCTGGTGCTGGACGAACTGCTCAGGATCGGCAACCGCGCCATCGTCTCCTTCCCCAATTTCGGCCATTGGCGTGTGCGCCTGTCGCTGTTCCTCAACGGCCGCATGCCGGTGACCAAGGACCTGCCCTATTCCTGGTACGACACGCCCAACATCCACTTCTGCACCATCCGCGATTTCGTCAATCTGTGCGACGAACTCGGCGCGACAGTCGAGAAGGCAACCGCCCTCGACGCCGCCGGCCAGAAGATCGGCCTGTCGATGCCGTGGTGGTTCTGGAATTTCTTCGGCCAGCAGGCAGTGTTCTTGCTGAAACGGTAATTTCCGCACCGATCAAAGACCCGACTCGCCAAGCAACAGTGTGTTTGCCGCCGAGCAAAGTCGCCCTGTATGACGATCGCGAACCAGTGTAAATGGCGTCGACTGTTTGACAGCGGGCTAGTGCGGCTATAGCCACACTGACGGCTCGGGGGGGCAAAAATGGTCGAAGAACGCGCAACTTATTCACTCGTCGTCGAAATGGAGAATGCAAAGTCGATCGACTGGGACGAGATCGGCGTTGGGATGAAGGCCTTGGCTCGGGAAATCTCATCGGTTTCAGCAACCGGTTCAGCGCGACCAAGGATCGTCATCTCTCACGGCGGAGCAGAGTCGGACAAAGAGGCGTTGCGTCGTGAGATTTCGAATGAGGCCCCGCAGCTCGGTCAGGTTGCCGAACTCGTCTTCACAGCTTTCCCTGGTGGCCGATATTACGACCTGAAGAACAACGGTATGCTGGCATCGGATGGAGATATCGTCATCTTTCTGGATTCCGACGTGGTCGCGGAACCAGGATGGCTATCAGGACTGCTTGAACCCTTTGAAAACTCTGAAGTTATCTGCGCAAACGGATATACATACCTTTCATACGACGACTTCTTTTCAAGAACCTTTGCGTTGATCTGGTTTTTCCCGATGGCCCGTGGAGACGGTCGATTTGCCTCGAAGCGAGCGATCAACGCCAACAATGTAGCGTTTCGACGCGAGTGGATCCTCAGCCACCCTTTTCCAAAACATAACGGCTTCAAGGTTTCCTGCACTTTGCTGATGCGCGAACTGCTGCGGGAAGGCCACAAAATTCATAATGTCAACGCACGCGTTTATCACTATTCGCCGCGGGGCTGGCGGTTCTTTTACTGGCGCGCCCTGGTTACAGGTCGCGACGCCGACCGGAAGTTCGTTGCGCTCAATTCGCCGAGCCGCACGCGACGGATAGTCAAGTCCTTCAGCCGGTGGCTCACCATGTCATGGCGCACGACACGACGGATCGTAGGCCATGCCCGGGAAACCGGGATGCCGCTTTGGCAGGTTCCCTTTTCTCTGATTGTCGGTCAGGCATTTTATGGTTTGGCGTTTTGGGGCCAGTTCAGTTTCGCAACTGGCATGGTTCGCGACAAAATCGAAACGGTGCCAGACTATGTTGGGCATAGCTAGACGCTGTACCGCCATTCCTTGAACCGCAGTTCAGCGTCCAATTGATCCTTGATCCGGCGATTGCTCCAGAACATCCGTGGCCTTGTGCGGATGTTCGACGCCGTCGACGAACACCACATCGGCCTCCGAATTGTCCGTGCGCAGCGCCAGTATCGCTTGGTAGGCCGGCGAATTGTACCAGCCGTGCACATGCTGCCTGTCGGGAAATTCTATGATGATCAGATGGCCAGGCCAGTCGTTCTCGATCACCTCCACATCGCCGCCATGGACCAGAAAACGGCCGCCGAAAGGTTCCAGCGTGGCATCTATCCTATGCAGATATTCGACGATCTGAGGACCCATTGTGGCTTGGCGCATATGGGCGACGGCGTAAGCGGCCATGACTGAACTCCCCTTGTCATCGAAGCCGAGTTGCCGGCCTCTGCATGGGCAATCTGACCAAAGGCCGAGCGCTAAGCGATTACGTCTGAGGTAATGGGATGTATGCTATCTGTCATGATGGGTTGCTTCCACGGTGATTCGTAATGCTATGTGCGGCGGTGCTGTTGCAATTGGAACGCTAAGAGCGGGGATTCGTTGTCTCGCCTGGATTGAGTACCGGCACGGTGGGTGACAGGGGCAGTCGTTTTTTATAGCGTCGCGCCGACTGTGATGTGGTGTAGAGAAAGGGAAGTCCAATCCATTCGACCGTTCTGAAAATCGAAAAGTCCTGGACAGACGCGCAACCCTGCGCAGGAAACAGCTGACAGACATGGCCGGGATCGATCCAGTACCTCTCATCACGGTCATTACGCCGACCCACAACCGACGCGAAACAGTGTTGCGCGCCGTGGAAAGCGTATTCTCCCAGAGCATGTCGAGGTTTGAGCACATTGTCGTCGACGATGGTTCGACCGATGGGACCGAAGCGGCGCTGGCCCGCATCCAGGACCCGCGGCTGATCTATGTCGGGGCGAAATGGCGAGGCGCCAACGCCGCCAGGAATGCCGGCATCGAGCGGGCGCGGGCACCATTGGTGACGTTCCTCGATTCCGACGACATCTACTTGCCGCACCGGCTTGAACGAACCCTGACCTGGTTCGATGAAAATCCTGCACTGCAAGTGCTGATCAGTTCGTTCGTGTCCCTGAAGGGCAATCGCATCACAAACTGCGCCAACCCAGAGGCATTCGTGAGCCCCGCAATGCTTGAGCGGACGCTGGTTGGGCAGACCATCTTCATCGCCGGCTCCGCGATCACTGCTCGCCGTGAAGCCTTGCTGGCCATCGGCGGCTACGACAGCGACATCACCCGCATGCAGGATCGCGAATTGCTGCTGCGCCTTGCCCGGCGCTTCGGCGCGCAACTGTCCGAGGACCTCGACTGGACGAAATACAATTCGGAGAACTCGATTTCCGGCCGCCGTGACGGCTATGTCGAGGCCTATGCGAACCTGATGGGCAAACATCCTCATATTGCCCACGCCTACCCGCACATTCCGCCTTACATGATCTCGCGGCAGCTCATCGCCGATGTCCTGCGAGGCAGGATACCGGAGGCATTCCAGGGCTACATGGCCAACCGTTCGTCGAAAGCGCTTGGCTACTCGCTGCCGGAATTGATGCAAGGCTATGTCCATGGCCGACGCTGGCGCCGCGATCTCTCCAACGAGTTTCGCAACCAATGTGGCGCCCGGCTCGCCTGAACCCAGAGCAACTCCAGGAAAATCGTGGAACGGTTTTCCCTCCGGATTGCGTGAACCGCACTATCGAGAGCTCAGCGGTCAAGTTCGGGAAAATACGGATCCGATAAAAACCGCCTGTCCCGTTCGCCCTGCAGGCAGTCTATCGGCTTGGCCGCGTCGACGGGGGTGATTCTCGCCTTGTCCCGAATGCCGCTCACTTCGAGGATCAGCTTGCGCCGGATGGCTGTCGAAAACTCCGCGGCGGCATAGATGGGCAGCACGAAGGAACCGGGCCCGCCGGTCACGCATTGCGCGTAATACTGGTCGAGATGGCTGAAGGTGGGCGACGGGCTGATCAGGATCGGCAGGCCGTTGACGACGATGCCTTTGGCAGTCGCCGCATCACGCGTCGCGGTGACTGGCGGTCCGATATTGTTCGGTCCGTCGCCCGAAATGTCGATGACGCTACGTTCGCCCTGGAAAGACGTGCGGTCGAAAAGCTCGGCACCGAAGGCCAGCGCGCCGGAAATCGAAGTGCCGCGAAAGCTGCGGAACGGACGCGCCGCGACCTCGTCGGCAAAGCTGTTGGCGCTCTCGGCACTATCGATGATCTGCCAGCCGATGACCGCGTCGTCGCGCACCGTGCCGGCCCACTCGAAATAGGTCAGCGCTATGCGGCCCGTGGCGCCGGCGCGGACAGCCTTGATGAAGTCGGGATGCCGCAGCGCCTCGACATAACCGGCGCGCTGCAGCGCGAACTCCTTCTCGTCCATCGACAGCGAGATGTCGACTGCCAGCACCAGCTCGACGTCGACGGCGAGCGCATCCCGCGGCGAGGCGGCGGGGGCAGCCTGGGCGCAGGCAAGACAGGCAAGCAGGCGCAGAGCATCAAGCATGGCCGTCGCCAGGTTGTTCTCCCGAAGAGCTTCCCTCGCGATCACGGCAAAATAAAGCTTTGCTTCCCCGTCCGGATATCAGGTCATTTCTTGCCGCGGGCGGCGACTGGCGGCGGTTCGATCGCGCCGGCTCTGACGCGGGCGGGCTTCAGCGCTGGCGCACCGGAATCCTTGACGATCGTCAACGCGCGCGGGAAGAAGTGGTTGTTGTGCTGGCCGCGCCCGATGTTGAGGATCGCTGTCCCCGGCAAACGCTTCTCGAGCATCGACAGCACGCGTCTTAGCGATGGGCCGTCGAATGCATCCAGCGCCTCGTCGATGATCACCCATTTCGGCTGCCGCAACGCGAGCCTGGCGAAGGCCAGCGAGCGCTGTTCGTCATCGCCCAACTCATGGTCCCAACGCCCGGCGCGGTCGAGCGATGAGGATAGCCGTCCCAGACCGACCTCGGCCAGCACCGCCGAAATGTCGGCATCGTCCGCCGGCGCGGGGCCGTTCGGGTGATCGAGGACTTCGCGCAACGTGCCGACCGGAAAATAAGGCACGCGCGGCACGAATATGGGGGTTTCTCCCGCCGGCAGGCCGATCCGGCCGCTTCCCCATGGCCACAGGCCGGCAATGGCACGAAAGAACAGCGTCTTGCCCGCACCGGGATCGCCGGTGATCATGACGCGCTCGCCGGGGCGGATTTCGACATGCGGGTCGGCGAGCCTGGTGCAGCCCTCCGGCGAGGCCACTTCGAGCTTCTCGAAAGTCAGGCTGCCACTGCCGTTTTGGCCGAAGGCGATGCGCTTTTCGGTGTCGTGCAGCGCATCGGTTTCATCGAGCGCGATGCGGAAATCGGCCACGCGCATCAGCGTGGCGCGCCAATCGGCAATGCTGCCGATGTTGTTAATGAACCAGCGCAAGGAGGAGTGGACCTGGTTGAAGGCGCCGACCGCCATCATCAGCCCGCCAAAGCTGATATCACCTGAGAAATAGACAGGCGAAGCAACCAGTATGGGCGCCACGACGGTGATCCAGCCATAGGTGTCGGTCACCCAGGACAGGTTGATCTGGGCGGTGTAGATGCGCCGCATGGCGCCCAGCACCGTGCCGAGATCGAGTTCGAGCCGCCGCCTGGCGTCGGCCTCGCCATGATACAACGCAATGGCATCGACATTCTCGTTGACGCGCACCATCGAGGAGCGCAGCTCGGCTTCGCGTGTATAGCGGTCGCTGTTCAGGCGGATGAGCGGCCGCCCGACCAGCCAACTCAGCCAGGAGGCGATGCCGGCGTAAAGGATGGCGGCCCAGACCATGTAGCCCGGTATGGCCAGCGAGGTCCCGCCGATGTGGAACACGAAGCCCGAGGACAGCTCCCACAGCACGCCGACGAAGGACACGAGCAGGATGCATGACTGCAGCAGGCCGACGCCGAGATCGGTTGACAGATCGGACAGATGCGCGGCGTCCTGCTGCATGCGCTGGTCGGGATTGACGCCGATGGCGCCGGCATTGGCCAGACGGAAGGCGCGCGCCGGCCGCATCCATTGATCGATCAGATCCAGCGTCAGCGCCTCGCGCAGCTTGAGCCTGATCATCTGGTTGAGCCAGGTCTGGCCGATATTGAGCACCAGAAGTCCCCCGGCTATGGCCGCGAAGACGAGGAGTTGGTGCAAAAAGGCCGCCATGTCGCGGCGGGCAAGCGCATCGTAGAAAGGCTGGTTCCAGCGGTTGAGCAGAACCTGGCCGATCGCCGTTGCGATGATCACGGCCATGATGCCGACCGATGTCCACAGCAACCATCTGCGAACCGGCGATCCCGCAAACGCCCGCCGGATCGTCATCACCTGATCGTGCAGGCTGCTGGCCTCGACCGCCACGGCAACCGGCTGAACGGCGGCGGCATTGTCCGGTTGATCAGCCATGGCCGAGGTCCTTGCGTCAGTGCTGCAACCGGATGGAGAAACTTGACAGGCGTTCGTATGGGCTGCCCGATGGGCTGTCGGTCTGCTTGCGACAGATAGGCAGGGAAACGACGTCAGGCACGCTTGCCGCGATCACGAAGCCGTCATCCGCGCAGCCAAGGGCTTGGCATCCGCTTTGTGACGGCCAAGCCGGGTGGCGCCATGCGGCGACAGCACCGGCACGAAGACGCGGCGCGATGCGCGCTGCGCCACCGGCACGCCTTGATAGAGCCGCTTCTGCGCCTCGACCACGATGACCCCGGAAAAGATCGGCCACAGCCGCCGGCCGGCGCGCTCCAGCACATTGTGGAAGCGCATCATGAAACGGCGCCGCGATGGCGGAAAGAACAGCGCATCGGACCAGGCGGCGGGCGTGAAATTGGCCTCGCGCAGCAGTTCCGTAAGCTGGCCGCGCGAAAAGGGCCGGCCGTTGCCGAATGGGGTGTGCTCGAAGCGCGCCCAGACACCGCGCCGGTTGGGCACGACGATGACCACCCGGCCGGCCGGCGACAGCACGCGCCAGATCTCGTTCAGCGTCTCACGCGGGTTCTCGACATGTTCGAGCGAATGGACGAGCAGCATGCGGTCGATGCAGGAATCAACCAGCGGCAGTTCCTCGTCGAAGACCAGTGCCGTCGCCGTCGGCCCCGTCGCCGGCCACACCACCGCGCCTTGCGTTGCCGGCATGAAGGCGAAGACCCGCTCGGCGTCGCTGCCGAACCGCTCCAGCCACGGCAAGGTGTAGCCCAGACCAACCAGCCGCTCGTTGGGAACGGCCGCCCATATCGACGACAACGCCATGGTGATCGAACGCTCGGCGAACCGGCCGAGCGTTGTCGAATAGAACGAGCGAAGATCGACGATGTCGGAATGCATGGCAGGGATGTAGCCGTGATGTCGCCAGGTTTCAACAAAAGGCCGCGACGACCCGACATTCCGGGAATGTCATTCGACATCCGGGATGACATCGACCCGCAAGCGCCCTATGTCTGCGGCCATAACGGAGAGATGTGATGCCGGTCGAAATCGAACAGTTCATGTGTCGCAGCGACAATTTCGGCGTGCTGGTTCATGACCCCAAAAGCGGCCAGACCGCGATCATCGATGCGCCCGAGGAAGCGCCAATCTTGGCCGCGATAAAGCGCACCGGCTGGACGCCGACGATGATCCTGACCACACATCATCACATGGATCACGTTGAGGCCAATCTGGCGCTCAAGGAGCGCTTCAAGCTGCGCATCGTCGGTCCAGAGGCCGAAAAGGCCAAGATCCCCGGCATAGACGAGACCGTCGAAGACGGCTCGGTTCTCCATCTTGGCGATGAAAGGATCGAAGTCATCGCCACCCCCGGCCACACTGCCGGCCACGTTTCCTATTATTTGCCGGCCTCGAGCGTGGCGTTCACCGCCGACACGCTGTTTGCGCTGGGTTGTGGGCGGCTGTTCGAATGCAAGCCGCCGGCAATGTATGATTCGCTGAAGAAGCTGGCTGCACTTCCAGCTGAAACGGCCATCTATTGCGGCCACGAATACACGCTCTCCAACGCCCGTTTCGCGCTGACCGTCGATCCGTCCAATTCAGCATTGAAGGAACGCGCCGCCAGGATCGAAAAGCTGCGCGCCGAGAACAAGCCGACGCTGCCGACGACGATCGGCGAGGAACTGTCGACCAATCCCTTCCTGCGCTGGCACGACCCGGCGATCCGCAAGCATCTTGGGCTGGAGAAGGCTTCCGACGCCGAGGTCTTTGCCGAAATCCGCAAGCGCAAGG
>NZ_RZQP01000131.1:0-17452 GCF_003998165.1 Mesorhizobium sp. M7A.F.Ca.US.007.01.2.1
GCGCCGGCCTGTGTCCGACTTTGCCGGCACCACGCCCAGCACCGGCGCGTCGATGGCCGACTGCATCTGGGCGCTGGAAAGCACCGTCGGCGAGGAATATTCGGCGATCAGCGCCAGACCGGTGCCGAGCCCAAGGCCGCCGAATATCGCGCCCAGCAACAGCAGCGGCAGAGGCGGCCAGCTCTTCTTCAAGGCGGGCATGGCGTTGGAGATGATGCGCGCATTGGTGCTGTCGACATTGATCTGCTCGCGCGTCTCCTGGGCGCGCTGGAGATAGTTCGAGTAGACGGAACGCAGCGCCTCGAGGTCGCGCTGCAATTCGCGCAGCCGCACCGAGGCCTGATCGGTGTCGAGCGACTTGCTCTTCATGCCGGCGACCTTGGCTTCCAGCGCCTGCTGGTTGGCCAGCGCCCGTTCGTAGTCGGTCTCGGTGGCGGTGGCGATGCGGCCAAGTTCGCGCGCGATCAGCTGGCGCGTGTCGCGCAGTTGCTGCTGGGCTGCGATCAGCGAGGGATGACGCGGCCCCAACTCCGTGCCGAGCTGCGAGACCTGGTCGACCAACGTCGCCTCCTGCGCCCGCAGGCTCGAGATCACCGCCGAGCGCATTGCTTCCGAAGTTGCGTCCGGCGTGCCGCTCTGCCGGCGCATCTGGTCGACCTGCGCCTTCAGCGCCGCGGTGCGGCTCTGCGCCGCCGCAAGCTGCGTGTTGATCTCGGTCAGTTCCTGGTCGCTGACCAGATTGCCTGCCGCCATCACCATGTTGTTGGCGGACTTGTAGGCTTCGACGGCGTTTTCGGCTTGCTGGACGCGCTTGCGCTGCTCGTCCAGCCGCGCGGTGATCGACTCGGAAGCGTCCTTGGCCATTTTCGCGCGCGCGCTCGCCTGGTCGACCAGGTAGGCCTGCGCGATGGCGTTGGCCAGGAGGGCGGCTTTGTCGGCGCTCTTGGCAGTGACGATGACGTCGAGGACCAGGACCTTGTCGGCCCGCTTCACCGCCAGGCGCCGGCGCAGCGCGTCGAGTGTCTGCACCGACCTGTCGCCTTCGGCTGATGCCGAACCGAGCAGGCGCGACAGCAAGCCCTGCCCATTGAATTCCGGATCCTGCGTCAGGTTTGTCGCCGCGATCGCCCGCATCAGCACGCCTGTCGACTGGACCACGCTGACCTGGCTCTCGACCTGCGTGATGCCGCCATCGGGTGAGATACGGCTGGGATTGACGTCGTTGGTGACCACCTGCAGGTCCTGCGGATCGATCAGGATTTCCGCCGCCGAGCTGTAGAGCGCCGGTGTGAATAGGCCGTAGAGCAGGGCGACCAGCGTCAGCAGTGCGACGGTGCCGAAGATCCAGAACCGGCGGCGCACCAGGATGCGCTTCAGATCGCCCAGTTCGACAGTGGAGGCTGCATATGATCCCGCGCGTGCCGGATCCGGGGAGTGTTGCTGAGGAACCATGGGCAGGGATGATTGCATGGCTGCCTCCGACAATACTCCATATGCCGGCAAGATCAGTTTGCGGCGCTAACCTAGCTATTCCTCCAACTGTTAAAACATTGTTAATTATGTTGAGAGGTGACGTGAATTTTGGCACGCGATTTGCTTAAAAATATACATATCGAGGTGTTGGCTACGCAGCGAGCGGAGACGAATGCAAATGGGGTTACAATTTGACCGGACCGGTCTGGCCGGCAAGGCCGGGCACCGCCTTTTCGGACCTCCAACATGCAGATAAGCCTCCGCCTGGACGGCGACTGCGTCCGCGCCTTTCACGTCACGCTGCTGGAGCGCCTTGCCGCGCTCGAAGACGTCGAACTGTCCGTCGATGTCAGGCCGGCGGGCGGTGGCATTCCGCGCAGCGCCGCGGCCCTGTTTCAACTCGAAACGGCGATCCACGGACTGTCCCATGATGGACTGGCCAAGCGTGTGCCGCTTTCGGCGCTCGCGCCCTACCGGCAGTCCCCCGCTTCGCCTGACCTCGTCATCGACCTCTGCGGCGATGTCAGGCTGGAAAACACACGGATCTGGCGCGTCACCTATGACGGCGCCAGCGGCGAAGCGGCCTTGCTGGCCCTGATCCTCGCAGGTCGCACGCCGCTTGCCCGCATCGAGGAGAACGGCGTTGCGATCGCCGCCGGGCGTCTGGGCACCGAATATGGCGGCATCGCGCTGGCGTCCTTCCAGGATATGCTGGCGCGCACAGCAAGCCTGATCATAGCTGCCATGTCAGGCGCGGCAAAGTCCGTGCCTGATCTGCCCGAACCGGCGCAGGTGGGCGGCCCGCCGCCAATGCCCTCGGCGGGCAAGCTTGGGGTCAGGGCCGGCAAGGCGCTGGCGCGGCGGATCATCCAGAAGATCTATCACCTTTGCTACAACGCGCCGCACTGGAAGGTCGGCTGGCGGCAAACCGGGAGCCGCGATCTGTTCGAGCTGCGCGCGCATCCGGCGTCGGGTTGGCAAGAGTTGCCGGACGACGGCAGCCGCTTCTACGCCGATCCGTTCCCCATCCTCTACCAGGGCCAGCTGACCCTGTTCGTCGAGGACTATATCCATCGGCTCGGCAAAGCCATCATCTCCGCCGTTCCCTTCGGCCCGGCAGGCCCGCTCGGAAGGCCTGAACCGGTGTTGGAGCTGCCCTACCATCTCTCCTACCCCTTCGTCTTCGAGCGCGACGGCGAGGTCTGGATGGTGCCGGAAAGCTGCGCCAACGGCACGGTCGATCTCTACCGGGCCACAGCTTTTCCCGGCGGATGGGTCAAGGAGGCGACGCTTCTGTCCGGTGTCGTCGCCAGCGACGCCACGCTTGTCGAGCATGGCGGCGCCTGGTGGCTGTTCGCCACCGTCCGCGACGGCGGCGGCGCCTTCTCCGACGCGCTGCATCTGTGGTCGGCGCCGGATTTTCGCGGCCCCTGGACGCCGCACCCCAAAAATCCCGTGCTGATCGATATCGCCTCGGTGCGGCCGGCCGGCCGCATGGTCAGGCGCGGCAACGACCTGCTGCGCCCGGTCCAGGACTGCCGCAGGAGCTACGGCGCGGCGCTTGGCATCGCACGCATTTCTCACCTTGATTTGATCGGCATGGAGCAGGTCGTTGAAACCATCTTAAATCCAGGTGCGCTATGGAGTGGGCGTAAACTTCACACGCTCAACGAGGCTGGCGGCTTTGAGTTCATCGATGGCTCGGCGATCGCACCGCGCTGGAAGCAGCGGGCCCGCGATTAACCTAAACATTGGTTACTACCAAGCACGCGCGCCGGTTGCTTGCGGTTGATTTAGGTCCGGAAGATATTTTCTACCGGAGATTGTGAAACGCGCCGTTGCCATCAGAAAGAGCAGCAAAATGAGTATCTCAGAGGCTGGCCCGGCCCAAGTCGATGTGGCGATCGTCGGTGCCGGAATGGCCGGCACGACCTTGGCAATTCTGTTGGGACGAGCCGGCCGCAAGGTGGCGCTGATCGATCCGCACCGCGTCCACCACGAGGAATTCCGGGCCGAGAAGATCGGCATGGACCAGATGCTGCTGTTCGAAAAGCTCGGCCTCGATGCGACACTCAAGCGTCTCGTCACCTCCACGACCGACACGCATGTCTTTCGCCTCGGCCAGTTCTTCGCGCATGAGAAGAAGGCTGAATTCACATTCTCCTATGGCGCGCTGATCAATGGCCTGCGCGACGCCTTGCCTGCGCAAGTGCCGCTGACGGTCGGCAAGGTAACCGAAGTCTCGACTGGACCGGACCGGCAGCGGCTTGTGCTGGCCGACGGCACCGTCATCGATGCCCGCCTGCTGGTGGTGGCAACCGGTCACGGCGAGGCGGTGCGGCGCGCCGTCGGCGTCGAGCGTATCGAGCAATCGAAGGCGCATTCATTGTCGATGGGATTCGACCTCGCCATCTCGCCCAGCGATTTCGGTCATCAGTCCGTCACCTGCTACAGCAGGCGGGCCGCCGACCGTATCGCCTACATCAGCATCTTTCCCCTCGGCGACAAGATGCGGGCGAACATGTTCCTCTATCGCAATGTGGCCGAGCCGTGGACGCGGGCGTTCCGCCAGGAGCCGCAAAAGATGCTCTGCGAATTGATGCCCGAAATAGCCGTGCGATGCGGCAACTTCGAAGTCGCGAGTCCTGTCGAGGTCAGGCAGATCAGTCTGAGCACGACGCAAGGCCATCGCCGCGACGGGGTCATCTTCATCGGCGATGCTTTCTGTACCACGTGTCCGACGCCGGGCGTCGGCATCGGCCGCGTGATGACCGATGTCGATCAGCTCCATTCGGTTCACATTCCACGCTGGCTCGAAACTCCAGGCATGGCGGCTGACAAGATCAACGCCTTCTATGACGACCCGGTCAAGGTGGCTGCCGATGAGGATGGCATGCGGGTCAGTTACTATGCCAAGTCGATTACCGCCGACACCGGGCTGGAATGGCGCGTGCGGCGCCTGCGCAACAACACCGCGCGCCAGCTGATGATCATCGGCCGTAAGGTCCGGCATCTGGGACAACGGCGGGCACCCGTGGCCAATATGCGATAGGGCGCGACCAGTGGCGCCCTATCGCCGATATTGATTGCCCTTATAGGGCGAAGGCGTCAGTCGCCAACCGCTCAGGTTGCCGTCGGCGGAGGTGTCGATGGGGCAGTCTGGGCCGTGACACCCGAAAGCCTGTCGCGCTTCTGCAAGGTTGGTTTCTCGTATTTCTTCACTGTAAAGTGCCCTCCGAATTGATACGGCGCCAGCAGAACCAATTCCCTGCCCCATGTCAATTGTGCCATTACTGGTTCTTACGTCGTATCCACGCCATCGCGGTCAAACGATTCTTCACTGTTGCATTGCCGGCACATATCGGCTCCGACAGGTCACCTCATCCCAGCGCCAATCCCGCTCTCCTCGGCCGCGCGATGTTGTAAATCGTTTCATCCAAGGTATTTTGGCCATTGGGGAACAGAGGGAATAGTCATGTCCAACAGCGCCTTGCCGCTGGTCATCAGTGCGCCTGAACCACGCACGCTCGACCTGATCTTCACAGCCCGGCAGCTGGCGCGGCTCAAGGCGCACTATCGCATCGTCGAGACGACCGCTGACGGCGTCGCGAAACTGCCGGCCGACGTGCTGGCCGAGGCGCGCTATATCATCGGCCAGCCGCCCATATCGCCCGAAACGCTCGATCGGATGAAGACACTGCGCTGCGTCTTCAATGTCGAGACCAACCTCATCAACAATATGCCCTACGAGACGTTGTTCGCGCGCGGCATCCATGTCGTCACCACCGGCCTGGTGTTCGCCGAGCCGGTCGCGGAGCTTGGCCTTGCCATGGCACTCAATCTCGCCCGCGGCATCGTCGATGCCGACCTCGCCTTCCGCCAGGGACAGGAACTGTGGGGCGGCGACGGCAACCAGACGGCGCGGCTCTTGTCCGGCGCCGATGTCGGCATCATCGGTTTCGGCGATCTCGGCCGGGCGCTCAACCGGCTGCTGTCGGGCTTCCGCACCCGCACCAAAGTCTTCGATCCATGGCTGCCGCCATCGATCCTCATCGACAATGGCGTCGAGCCGGCCTCCCTCGACGAGGTGCTGTCGACCAGCGACTTCATCTTCGTCGTTGCCTCGGTGACCAGCGAGAACCAGGGTTTTCTCGGTGCCGACGCCTTTGCCGGCATGCGCAAGGGCGCTGCCTTCATCCTGCTCAGCCGCGCCGGCGTGGTGGACTTCCCGGCGCTGATGGCGGCGGTGAAGAGCGGCCACATCGTCGCCGCCAGCGACGTTTTTCCCGAAGAACCGCTGGCGCGGGACCATCCGGTGCGCGCCCTGCCCGGCTTCCTGCGCTCGGCTCACCGCGCCGGCGCGCTCGACATCGCCTTCAAGCGCATGGGCGATATGGTGCTGGAGGACATGGACCTGATCGACCGCGACCTGCCGCCGCTGCGCTCCAAACGCGCCGAGCGCGAGACGGTTTCGCGCATGCGTTCCAAGCCGGCCGACAGGAATTGAGGCGTGGATTTTCGTTCGGGTTGGCCGGCCCTCGACCAGGTCCGCTTGACAGGAGCGCGGCCGGCGATGACGCTGCCGCAATCGAACTTTGCGGAGGGAGGCCGTGACCATGAAGAAGATCTATGAAAAGCCGATGCTGCTCAAACGGCAGAAACTCTCCGCCGTGACGGCGCAGCAAGCCACTTCAGGAGTGACCGGTCCGATCGGCCCGACAGGCTGACGCCTCACGGTGTTCGATGAAGGTAGCATTGGACGCGCCCGCGGGTCGGCGGCGAGACGGCAGTCGCTCAAGGCGCAGCATCAGTGTTTATGGCTGCTCTTCGCTCTGCGGGCAACCGCTTCCATAAAAGAGCGGGCGGCAGCGTCACAGGCTGTTCTGGACGGTCCATTCGCGGACAGCACGACCTCCGCGGCCTTCCGCGACATGCCGTATTTCCGGGCGAAGACCGCAGCGTCGTAAGGTTCGTTTTCGGCCGGTGCCGCGGACGTGATCCTGGCCTTGGTCATTGGCGGGTCCGCCTGAAACTCTCAAGCAACTCGCCTTCATTGCGGCAGCCATTCTGGAACAGCGAAAACACCGTGGCTGCCAGAAGCTGCACGTCCGACTCCCCCGACATGCGATCAAATTTGCGCTCCAGGCAGACCCGATCGAAGACGCGCTGGCACAGTTGCAGATCGGAAGGATGGAGACCGGGATTGCGCTTACGAAGGCTCGACATAAGAAGCCCCTTTCGGAGCAGCGGCCACTTTTGATGCATGTCGTCCAAAAGTGACCTCGGCTTTGGGAGAACGACATGCATAAACAAAGACCCTAAAGCGCATCGCATAAATCGGATCAAACGCGATGCGCTTTAGACGCTGTGGGTCAAAAAATGAAATCGGGCTGAGCAAGAGTCAACATCGGCCTTCATCACAGTAACTATCGTACAATTCTCCCCCCGGTCCTCCCCCTTCTTCGAACGGTCCCCAGGCCCAGCGCGACATGGCGCTTTTCATTGGCCAGCGGATTTTATCGGCGTGATCCGGCGCTCTCATGAAATATGTCGGTTTTGTACCAAATGGCGTTTGGTACGTTTCCGACACTAACATTCAGGCCGATCTTTTCATATGCGAACAGGCGTTGGGGGGCGCCGTGCTTCGAATTTCATATCGCATTGATATCTTTCTGCGTTCAGAGCCCCTATACATAGGCCATCGTCCTCACGTTTTTACGGGCACGGACGGCTGGGAGATTGGATGGCTCTTGCCCTGCATTGGGCCACGCCATGTCTGATCCCAACAAAAACTCTGATCCCGACAAAAAACCCAATCCCGACGGGAACCATCCGTACCGAAACCAATTGCTGCGGCGCATGCCTGCGGATGATCTGGCGTTGCTCGAGCCGCACATGCAGCGCTGCGACTTGCCATTGCGCATGATGCTGGTGACCCCGAATGTTCCGATCGAGGCCGTCTACTTCATCGAACAGGGCATTGGTTCGGTGGTCGCCAGCACGGCAAGCGGCCAAGAGGCCGAAGTGGGCTTCATCGGCTTCGAAGGCATGACGGGATACTCCCTGGTGATGGGCGACGACCGTGCGCCGCATGCCTGTTTTGTCCAACTCGAAGGCGAAGCGATCCGCATCGAAGCCGGCGCTTTCAAGGCAGCTTTGGAGGCAAGTACGACCTTGCGCATGTTCCTGCTGCGCTTCGTCAACGCACTACAAACCCAGGCCGGCTGCACCGCGCTCGTCAACGCGCGGCTGAAGCTCGAGGAGCGGCTGGCGCGATGGTTGCTCATGTGCGACGACCGGGTGCCCGGCGAACATCTCGCCATCACCCACGAATTCCTGGCCATCATGCTTGGTGTCAGGCGGCCAGGCGTCACCGTCGCGCTTCAATTGCTCGAAGGCCGCGCGTTGATTCGCTCGAAACGGGGCGAGATCGTCATTCGCGACCGCGCCGGGCTGCTGGAACTCGCCAATGGCAGTTACGGCGAAGCCGAGGCCGAATATGCAAGGCTGATCGGCGAGATCGGCGCGGCCTGATCAGGAGCGGCTGCCGCCGGCATCCGGCTTGCCCGATGTCGCTTTGCCGGGCGGTGCCGCACCGCCTTTTATGGGCCCATCCCTGCCGATCGGCCCATCCCTGCCGATCGGCCCATCCCTGCCGATCGGCCCATCCTTGCTGATCGGCAAGCCGGCATGCTCCAGGCTTGCAAGCTTGCACTTCGTCTGCTCGGCCGCCGCTCCGACAAGGCAATCAATGGTGAACATGGCACCGGCGTGATCGCTTGCCGCGACCGCCTGGCGGATTTTCGTCAATTGCGCCTGCGTGTAGTCCAGAAGCTCGACCAGGTCGGTATGATCCAAACCGCCCTCCATTACAGGATGTCGAGAGGCCGATCCGAGGTCGCTCTTGCCACCGAAATACGCCCATTTACGCGGCTTGCATAGCCGGACTGTCAGAATCGTACAGCCTACGCTCTACGGGATCGTTGCCTATTGGCCAAAGGTCCATCTTCGCGCCAGCGCCACGGCATGCAAGTGTATATAAGCTATCGCTTGAATACTGGTCCGTACGTCTGTCGGGGAGATGTCGTGCCAATTCGCGAGAATCTCGCCGCCAATCTCAGGCGGCTGGTCCAGCGCCACGCTTCCGTCAGCGCGGTGTGCCGTGAGCTTGGCATCAATCGCACCCAGTTCGAGCGCTATCTGCAAGGCAAGGCGGTGCCCAACAAAACCACCGCCAGGCTGATCTGCGATTATTTCAAGATCGACGAAAACGAGCTGTATCGCGAGCCGGCTATTCCCCCAGCCAAGGGCGACGGCAACGCATCGCTGCGCGAGGCACTGTACGAAAACATGGTGCGGCCGCCGTCGCCCGCCATCGCCGGCGGCACTTATTTCACCTATTTTTCGGTTCCCGGCCGCCCCGACCTTCTGATGCGCTCGGTCACCTTCCTGCGACGTGAGGCCGAGCTGGTCACCTTCCGGCGGGTGACGCGGTGGGCCCCGGGCGATGGCCAGGGTGGCGCCAGAATGCCCGGCAACCACTACGGCGTAGCGATCTCGCGCCTGAACTGGATCTATTTCACAGGCATCAACCGCCGCCAGACAAGCGAGCCCTCGATCATGACCGTACAGTGGGCTCCCATCTCCGAACCGGTTCTGGTCGGCAAGGCGATCGTCCTCACAGGATCGGGGCCGGCCTTTGTGCCGGTCATCATGCGGCAGGACGTCACCAGGGTCAGCATGAAGCGGGCGCTGCAGATGGCCCATATCGTCAGCCTCGACGACCCCAGCGTCGATCGACTGGTGGTCAGTCTCGCACGAGAGACCCGATAAACTCGCCCCCTACGGGAAAAATCGGGGAAAGTTTCAAGTTTTTCGGCTATATTTTTCCTCGTTTCGGCTTTTTTGCGCAAAAAATGCCGGAACTTTCACCCAAACCTGTCGTTTTCCAATGGATCGTTGCTTCGACGATCCCAAAGCAACAGGAGAGTACCCATGAACATCAAGATGATCTGCTTGGGCGCCATGGCACTTTCGATGGTCGGCGGCGCGGCGTTTGCCAAAACGTCGGCTCTCGACGATCCAGCCAAGATGCAGCCCTTCTACACCGATAGCAGCATGAAGACGATGGTCAGCAACGACGACTTCGTGAAAGCCTGGAAGGCCCTTACGCCGGACGACCAGACCGCGATGATGAAGGCCTGCGAGGACGAGGCGAAGGACGCCACTGCGGCCAACAGCCATCCCGAATTCTGCAGCAGCGTGAAAGCGAACGGCGGCAGCAAGTAGCAGTCCAGCAACCCGAATGAGAAACAGCCCCGCGCGGGGCTGTTTTGCGTCTGCCGCAGGTGTGCAGACAAGCCAGCCACGCAAGGATCGGGCCCGGCCGGCACCCGGCCCATCTCCCCATTTCTGCCATGTTGCACTGCGATAAATTTGTTGCATTGCGATATCGGCCTGCACCGCCGACATTGCACAGGGGCTGGGCTTGCACGAGGGAGCCGTCGTGGCAGCATCGTTCCGGCCGGACATACAAGGATTGCGCGCGCTCGCCGTCGGCGGCGTCGTCGCCTACCATTTCGGCCTCACCGCGCTCCCCGGCGGCTTTGCCGGCGTCGACATCTTCTTCGTCATCTCGGGCTGGCTGATATCGACCCACCTCATGCAGGAGCTCGGCGAGACCGGCCGGCTCGACCTCTGGCGCTTCTATGCCAGGCGCGCGCGGCGGCTCCTGCCGGCAGCTTTGTTCGTCATCCTGGTCACGCTGGCCGCCGGCTACTTCATCCTGGCGCCGCAGGAGCAGGCGCTCTATTCGCGCGGCGCCATGTTTGCCTCCGCCTATGCCATCAATCTGTGGCTGCTGCGCTGGTCGTTCGACTATTTCGCCGCCGACGCCACCAGCAATCCCTTCATCCACTTCTGGTCGCTGTCGGTGGAGGAGCAGTTCTATCTGGCCTGGCCGGCGCTGCTTCTGCTGGCCGCCTGGCTGCGGCCGGGCCGGCGAACGGCCGCAGCCATGATCGGCGTGGTCGGCCTCGCCTCCTTCGCCGCCTGCCTGTGGCTGACCAGCGCGGCGCCGGCCTGGGCCTTCTATTTCTCGCCGCTGCGCGCCTGGGAGTTCGCTGCCGGCGGCCTGGCGACGCTGGTCCCCATGGCTTTGCTGCAGCACCGCATCTGGCTGCGGCCAGCCCTTGGCTGGCTCGGCCTGGCGCTGATTGCGACGGCCTATCGCCTGTTGAGCGAGGACCTGCCCTTCCCCGGCTGGTATGCACTGCTGCCGGTTGCCGGCACCGTGCTGGTGCTGCTGAGCGGCGGCTGCGGGGAACAGACCAACGGGCGGACCGACCGGCACGTCCTTGGCCCGGCCACCGCTTTGTCGCTGCCGCCCTTGCAATGGATCGGCACGCTCTCCTATTCGCTCTATCTCTGGCACTGGCCGGTCATCGTCTACGCCGGGATGCTGACGCCCGATCTTACGGTGCCGCAGCGGCTGGGCTGCGGCGTGCTGGCGCTGGCGCTGTCGGTGCTCACCTATCACCTCATCGAGAACCCGGCACGACGCGGCGCCTGGCTGACGGTGGGCGCTCGCGCGCTCGCACCCGCGCTGGCGCTGACCGGTGCCGGCGTGGCGGTCGCCTACGCCAATGCGCATCTGGCCACGCGCAACATCGGTCCCGAGCAGCGCGGCATCGAGCAGGCGGCCGAAAGACCTTCCATCGCGCGGGCCGTCGACAAGAACTGCCTGGCCGACTTCCAAACGGTGACGCCGAAACCCTGCACATTCGGCCCGGCCGATGCCACCCGCACCATCGTGCTGTTCGGCGATTCGCACGCCGACCACTGGTCGACGCCGCTGATCGAAGCAGCCAGGCGCAACGACACCAAGGTGGTCACCTACCTCAAATCATCGTGCCGCGCCTCGCGGCTCTCCACCTTCAACACGGTGCTGAAGCGCGACTACACCGAATGCGACGCCTGGCGCGAGCAGGCCATATCAGAGATCATCCGCCGCAAGCCGCGCCTGGTGGTGATCTCCGAATTTTCCATCGGCAATCTGACCCGCGATCTGCCCGCCGCCGAACGCACCGCCGAAGTAGCGCGCTGGCAGGCCGGCCTGCGCTCGACCTTGCAGGCCTTCAGCCGGGCCGGTGTCGAGACGGCAGTCATCCGCGACACGCCGATCAACGCCAGCTTCGCCGGCTCCTGCGTGGCGCGCACCCTGTGGTGGCGCGAGGCACCCTCGCCGCACTGCGACACGCCAAGGGCCGAAGCCGCCAACGACAGCACCGCCACCACCGAGCGCGCCGTGGTGACCAGCGTGCCCGACACCCGCTACATCGACCTCACCAACCAATTCTGCGGCCCGACCACCTGCCACGTCGTCATATCGGGCAAGCTGGCGTTTCGTGACAGGCACCATCTGGCGACGGGCTTTGCCGAGACACTGGCGGGGCCATTGGAGAGGGCCTTGTTTTAGGCGCCTGGGCATCTGCGCCCCGGTCTGCATTGTTCGTCACATCTTACGAATCTGTGGAACGAGGCTGCAACTCGGCAGTTATATTAGCCTAACCTTGAAAAGGAGGCAGCTATGAAAAAGCTCCTGCTTGTTTCGGTTATCGCCATTGCTTCGGCGGCGGCGATGATCGCCCCCGCCGACGCCCGCAGCCGTATCAGTATCGGCATTGGCGGCTATGCAGACGACTATTACGGCGACGATTATTACAATGGTTACGACTATGGCGATCGCTACTATCGCCCTTATTACCAGTACGACGCCTATGACAACGGCTACAGGCCGCGCTATTACCACCGTCACCACCGTTGCCACATCGCACTGGTCAAGCATTGGCGCCATCACCACAGGATCGTCGAGGAAATCCGCGTCTGCCGATGATCTGATCCTGTGAAAAATGATCCGGCCGGCGCCGCCGGCCGGATATTTGCGCCGCTCACCCCACCCGCCTCCTCATCATCATCCCATAATGCACTGCCAACAGATCCAGCCCCACCTTCAGCAGCTTCGTCACCACGTTCCGGCCCTCGCCGGTCTGCTCGGACAGGCGCTTGAGGGAACCGTCCGCGCAGCAGACTTGTCGTACCACGGCGGCCACCTCCCAATGGCCTAACGCTCTTGTGGCGGCGGCATAGGCCCTGCCGGCGTCGAGAACGCTGTCGGCGATGCCGCCGCCCTCGCGGCCGCCGTCGATGCGCTCGGTCCAGCGCATCGGCTTGACATCAGCCTGCTGACTGCAGCGGAAATCCTCGCGGTAGCGCAGGCCTGCCTCGCGCTGCTGGCGCGACAGCGAAGTGATGCCGACGAGCGCATCGATGGCGCGCAGCCGCACGATGCCGCCGGTCGCGGCGTAGCCGTCATTCGACACTTCGTAGACACGCGCAGCCTCCAGCGTGCCCGCTGCCAGCCGCTTGCGGCCGAAGGCGTCATCCCTGAGCGCGAAATCATGGCCGATCTCGCGGCGTATGCGCACCTGCTCGGCCTCGCCCTTCGGCAATTTCGGCGCCTGCGGTTTTGCGGGTCTGGTCTTTTTGCTCATGGGAGGCTCCTGGTTGGGATGGGTGGTGGAGGCCGGCAAGTGGCGATCCTTCGCGCGCCCTCGGCCCTGCCGGGCATCTCCCCACGCGGTGGCAGAGCGGAGCGGAGCGCTGCTCGGTTGGCCTTCAATGAACCGTAGGTCGTCGCCTCTTCGCCGCCGCGCCAGCATCCCTGCCGTCCGGCATCCAGGCTGATGGAACCGGCGCGAGTTTTCGACGTTATGTCGCGTCCATGCCAAGGGGAGGTTCGCCGATGACAGCCTTCATGCCGGTTACCGTGCGCTTTTGCGACAACAAAACCATGCTGGTCAGTTCGGTGGCCGGAGCCGCCGAGGCACTGCGCCACCAATGGCCCGACAAGACAGCGCCTGGCTATCTCGAGGCTTCCCGGCTGGTTACGCTCGCCGTGGACGGCATCTGCTGCCAGCGCATCGCGTTCGACGCCTTCACCAGGGCGGCCAAGCAGCAGAACATACTGGTCGACAGGCCCAAAAGCCGCGCCCATGACTGGCTGGATGCGGTGGCTAGCCCGTGAGGAGCGGGCGCCGCCCGAAAAATTGATGCAACCGGCCCCCAGCGGGGCGCGTTTATGGGTGCGGTAGCTGGAGCCGCGCGCAAAGCGAAGGTGAACGCCGTGGGTACGATGAAAACCGGAGTGCCGCTCAAAGTGCGGGTGGAAGATGAGATCGAAGAGATCGACAGCGTCAGCGAAGCCGCCGATTTTCTCCAGCGCTGGCCGCTGGAGCGGCGCGGCCATGTCTACCGCAGCGCGTTGAACGCCTGCAGCGCGGCGATTGCCGCCCAGATTTCCGAAGCCGACGCCATGAAGGTGTTTACCGGCTTTGCCCGGGTGACTGGCATATTGGTCGGCGAGGGCAACCCGCCGATGGCGATGGACGCAAGGAGCATGCAGAGCCGCACGCCCAAGCAAGGCCGGCAGATGCCGAAATAGGGCTTTGCTTCTTTCTCCCCGTTTACGGGGGTGAGGTGTGATCCGCGCGGCGGACGAAAAGCCAATTGCTTGGCTTTTCGAACAGCGAACGCCCGGCAGGGCAATGAGGGGCGGCGCCAGCGCTTCGGTAAGTGGCATCTGAATCGGATGCTTGAATTTCATGTCAGCTTCCATCCTGCCTCGTCAGCGCTGCCCCCCATCCGCCTGCCGGCACCTTCTCCCCGTGAACGGGGGAGAAGAGATCAAACCTCACCCCGTCGCAACAAATACGCGGCGCTGGAAGCGCGCCTGGTGGTAGGTACAATAGCTTTTCAGCGCCCCGGTGCGCATGCCGCAGCACAGCATGTCGGCGCCTGGGCGGCTGCCTGGCGCCCCCTCTTCGGCAATAGAAATGTCCGGATCCCCCTCCACCGTCAGATCCAGCGGCGCACGGCAGCGTGAAAACAGGCAATCGATGAAGCGCATCGCCACGCCATGCGGCTGCCGGCCAATGGCCGCGCGCGGCGGCGCCGGCGCCTCCAGGCGATAGGCCACGCCGTCGGCGATCAGCACGCCCACCTCGCGCACGAACGAATGCGCGCGCCTGGGCCGGGCCACTTCACGCGCATGGATGTCCTTGGCGGCAAGCACGCCCTCCATCTTGCCGACGACAGGCGTCGCTTTCGCCGACGCGCCACTCGCCCGCTTGCTTCCAGCGCGCTTGCCCACGGCCTGCCTGGATCGCGGCGGCGGCCCCTTGCCATTGGCAAAGCCGATCGCGCCGAGCATGGCGTTGCGGTGCACGATGCCGATGATGGCGTCGCGCGACACCGGACTGCCGCGCAACGCGCTGAACGCGACTGCAATCCTGGAGGCTGAGAACCCATCCTTCAGCCAGCGGGCGATCTCGTGCAATTCCGCGTCGCTATAGCTTGCCATATCCAGCTCCATCCAAAGTTCGGCCGCGCGCCGTCGGGCAGCGTCAAGGTTCGACCCGGTCGCCAGGCCGCAGTCAGGTTGTTTTTCAAGAGCCGGCTCTCAGCCGGCCAGCCTCAGCCGGCTTGGGCCGATTTCCCGCCGGCAAGGTGCAGAAGCCGCGCTTCGGCCGTGTTTCTGTCCAGGGCGGAAACTGCCCTGCCCGTCAGCCTGTCGAACAGGATGACGGTGCCGTCCTCGGTGCGGATGCAGGATCGGCCTGCCGCAAAAACAGCGCCGGCGCCATGCCGGCCGAATTGGGGGCCGAAGCCGCTGGGAGCGGCGGCTCCGGCCGTTCCGGTCGCCGGAGACAGGCGGCGGACCGGACCCGAGGCTCGTGCGGTCAAGCACTGGGCCTCGGGCTTCATCCGGGCCGGGGAGGAGGACGGCCGGGACGAAAGGGAATGGGCGGTTATGACCGCCGGGCGCGCCTCGCGTGAGGCCGGCGACTCGGCGCCATCAAAGCTGGACAGGTTTTGCATGACCGGATATAAGCATAACTCGAAAATAAATGCAAGCCATTCTTTCATAGACGAGAGCGGCTTTCATCCCTCACATGGGCGCCATGGCAAAAACGGAACTGTCGATCAAGGTCGGAGCGGCGATCCGCAAGGCGCGCAAGCAGCGCGGCCTGGTCATGCGCCACATCGCCGAGCACAACGACACCGATGTCGCCGCCGTCGGCAACTGGGAAACCGGCCGCAATCTGCCCAAGACCGAGAACCTGCTGAAGACCGCCGCCTTCCTGCGCGTCGACCCGGTTGCGCTGGGCCAGGGGCAGGTCGTGTTTCTCGACGATGCCGGACCGGTTGCCGATGCGGAGATCGTCACCGATGCGGGTCCACTACCCGCCAGCTCGATGGACATCGAGGTGCTGGGCGCGGCTGTCGGTGGCGACGATGGCGATTTCACCTTCAACGGCGAGCCGGCGGGTTACGTCCAGCGCCCGCCGGGCGTGCGCAACCTGCCGAAGGTGTTCGCCCTGCACGTGCTCTCGGATTCCATGGTGCCGCGTTACGAGCCCGGCGACCTGATCTATTGCGGCGGCCGCGACGCCGTACCGGGCGACCATGTGGTGATCGAGACCTTCCCGGAGGAAAACGAGCGCAACGGCAAGGCCTTCATCAAGAAGCTGGTCAAGCGCACGGCGGGCGAGCTGGTCGTCGAGCAGTACAACCCGCCGAAGACGCTGACCTTCAACCGCTACGCCATCAAACATGTCTGGCGCGTGATTCCGCTGAAGGAATTGCTGGGGTATTGAGCAAGGGACGCTCTTCCTTCTCCCCCTGCGGGAGAAGGAAGAACCAGCGCTGGCACCCTCCCACTCAAGCCCGCCGCGATCCCTCCAGCGGCACATCCCTGTCGCTCAGCATCCGCGCTTCGCTGCGCACGCGCTGGCGCTCGTCGACAAACGCCGCCTGGATCGAAATCGCCGTCCCCGGCAGTCCGTCGGCGCGGCAGGCCGAACAGACGATACGGCCCGACAGAGCGGACAGCGGCGTATTCCCCGTCACCCCGAACCGCTTCAGCTGATCGGGTCGCCACCACCTGTTGCGGCCACAATCGGCGCACTCGACCGAGATCGAGGCGACATGCGCGATCGTTGGTTCCTTGCCCGGCAATGCCATCGCCCCTGCCTCGTCTTTGTTCCTGATTTGTTCGCATATTCCTGTGTTTTACGCCGGGAGTCGAGTCGCAGTTTTCAAACTTTCCCAGAAGTTTTTCTTCTAGCGTAATTTGAGTTATGCTTTCATAAATGTATGAAAATGTGAGTCGGGTACGAACCTGCCCACTGCATCAGACCCGGGAGCGATAATGGACGCTTTTGCCGCCGATTTTGCCCGTTCCTGCGGCTACGCCGGCGACAGCCTGGCCTTGCTTGAAGCCTTCGAAGCAATCCGTCGCAGCGGCATCGCCCACGCCCGTCAGGATCACGTCAGGCGCAAGGCGGTGATCGACGAGTTGAAACCGTCGGAGGCGCTGTTCCTGGCCGCTATCGGTCCGGCACTCTCGGCGCAGGAGGCAATCGAGGACGCCGCCCGCTTCATAGCCTGCTGGCGCAACATACCGCGCTGGCGCCAGGAGCGGCGCCTGCCCGACCTGATCAGGGCCAAGCAGCAGCGCCTGGTGGCGCGCTATTTCCGCCGCCATGGCCACAGGCTCTGGGCAAGGGAAGCGGCGTGAGGACTGGACCAGCCATTTGCGGGTTCCATCAGCCATTTTTTCTTTCTAGACTGCGCAGGGGTGGCTGACCGTTCGACGTGCATAGTTTGGAATGTTCAAGACTGCCCGCTCAAAATTTCAAACCTGGATAACGGCCGGCGCGGGAACCATTGCCGCCCTGCTCGTCGCCGGCCTGATGGGCGCGTTCGGCGCCCTGCCCGCCCACGCCCCGCCGCAATTGCCGCCCGATGCCGCCATCGATGCCGGGCGCTGGCGGGTCCAGCCCGCGCGCGCCTATGTCAGCCGCGCCAAACTCTATGGCGTGGCGCTGAAACCAGGCCAGAAGGCGCTGGTGTTGGA
>NZ_RZQP01000132.1:0-17316 GCF_003998165.1 Mesorhizobium sp. M7A.F.Ca.US.007.01.2.1
CCGCCGACGACACCACCACGCTGGCGGCCGCCTTCCTGATCGGCGTCTGTGCGATGTGGATTTCGGACGTGCTGTTCGAGTTTGTGGTGCGGAGATTCAAGCCGGGGGTGGAGGAGTAGCTGTTGGCACCGCGTCGTCTGTTGGCTGCTGCCTGACGGAATTACCGAGACAGGTGGACCTGGCGCGGCGTGGCTCTCATTTCCAGGACCGACCGCTGCCCGCTTCGGCTCACGCCGGGGCGGGCTTTTTTGCATTTCCGATCGGCCATTGCTGAGCGGCATTCGAGTTGACCGGTCTCGTCGTCGTCCGTTGTGATAAGCAAGTTAATCATGTCGGTTATGCATAATGATTATTGTTAATTTTTGATTGAAGCACCGAAACTAGATAAAGACTTGAGCGGATGAATTGTTCATATATTGTTAAGCAAGAGGTAGACCACAGAAGACGGAAGCCATCTCCATCATCAAACGGGAGTAGCTTTCATGAACAAGTTCACTGTTATTTTCGCCGCTGTTGCAGTTGCATCGTCCGTTGGAGCCGCCGAGGCAGGTTGTGGGTGCGGAGGTTCGGGCGGCTGAGGAGGCAATTCGAGCAGCCTGATCAATGTTTCGCCGTCCATCGACCTTGGCAAGATCACCGCGCTGAACGACGTGCTCAGCGGCAACAACATCCTGAGCGGCAATGTCGTCTCAGGCATTCTGAACGGCAACAAGACCGGCATCGTCGGTGGCGTTCTGAGCGGGCTCGGCGTGAACCTGCTGGGCGGCAACAGCTACAGGCTGGGCAAGCGCCACTAGGCCGGCGCTGCATTTCAACTGTCGAAGGCAACCCAAAATAGCCCGTTCCGGTGCGCCGGGCGGGCTATTTCGCGTGTCGGGCCGATCAAGCGAGGATGTTGACCGCGCGTGCCGCGACCAGCGCGATGGTCAGCAGCGAGATCATGGCCTCGGCCATCATCAGCAGCTTGGCGCGCTGGGAAAGGGGCAAGGTATCGGTGGGCGAAAACGCTGTCGCATTGGTGAAGGCGAGGAAGAAATAATCGACGAAACCGGGCAGCCAATCTCGGAGGTCACGGTCGTTCAACGTCATCTGCGCGAACAGGAAATCGGCCTGCGCAAGCTTGACGAGGCCGCAGGTCGGCGGGCCGCCGCGGTCGGTGCTCCAGAACCACAAGGCAAAGACGATGACGTTGGTGACCCAGATGTTGAGTGCGTCGATCAGCAGCGTCGTGCCGCTGTTGCCGGCATGGCCCTCCAGCAAGGCACGCACCAGCAGGACCAGCGAACCGCAGTTCATGATGCTGATGATGGCGGTCATGGTCAGGGCTGTTCTGCGGATCATGACCCGAAACTGGCCGATCGCATGCCACTCGTGGTCCTCGACCGCCTTGCGGGTGGCGGCCTGTGTCCAGGCGGTGGCCACCGACAAGGGCAGCAGCAGAGCGGCCTCCAGCGCGGGCGCTAGCCAGCGCGGTCCGAATGAGAGATTGTTGATGACCAGAAGCTGCAGGCAGATGATGACGAGAACGGCCGCACGGGCCATCCAGAAATCGAGCGCACGGTAGTGGATGATGGCATGGTGGTGGCGCATTTATCAAATCCTGGATGCTTTTTGGGGGACGGGAACCGGTCAGGCGTAGGCGACGCCTGCCGCGATCACGCCCGATGCGCCGTGCCCGGCATGTTCAGGGCGCTCCGGGACGGCGTGTTCCATTGTTGTCCTGCTGGCATGTGATGATGAGAGAGGCGGCATGGTGGCGCGAAACTCTGCCTCAATCTTGGTTTTGCCATGGTCACCCAAGTTTACATTTTCGTAAGCTTCGAGTTCTGGGCTGTTCCAAAAACCGTCCGGTGTGATTTATCCACCGCATGACGCGAATCGACGAACCCATGAACGGTTGGCTGCCGGTCGGCAGTTCTGTTCCAGGCGACTGGCGGCAGTCGTCGATCTGGCAGGGGCTGACGCGCTATCCAGAAGCCGGCCTGGCGCTTTTATGCCTGACACAGATCCTGTGCTGGACCGTGGCGCCCGCGCTTGTCGACGTGTCACCGCCCAACGATGTCGTCGAAGGCTTCATGTGGGGCCGCGAATGGGTGCTGTTGACCTACAAGCATCCACAGCTTCCCGGCTGGCTGCTCGAGATCAGCCATCTTCTGACCGGATCGTTCCGCTGGCCGCAATATCTCGTGGCTCAGCTAACGATCTCGGCCACTTTCGTGCTAGTCTATCTGCTGGCCCGCGACATGCTCGGGCGAACCCGCGCGCTGGCCGCCGTGCTTCTGATGCCGTCGCTCTATTTCTTCGGCTGGCCGACCCCACAGTTCAATCATGACTACGCGCAGATGCCCTTCTGGGCCGCTATCTGCTGGCTGTTGTGGCGTGCGGGCCGTGGTGGTGGGCCGGGCTGGTGGCTGGCGCTCGGGCTGGTGTCGGGCGTCGGGCTCTATGCCAAGCTTTCCACCGGCCTATTATTGCTTTTCGGGGCGATCTGGCTGCTGTCGGACACACGCGCACGCAGTCGGCTCGCCACGCCCTGGCCATGGCTCGGGCTCGCGGTTTTCGGCGCTGTCGCCGCTCCACTGGCCGCCGAACTCTGCCGCGTCGATTTCCTGCCGCTGACCTATGCCGCCTGGCGCGATCAGTGGGTGGTGGCTCATCGCTCCCGCTTTTATTATATCGGCGTCCAGATGGCTGGGCTCTGCGGCTTTCTTCTGGTGCTGGCGATATCAGGGCTGCTGCGGCGCTCGCCCGCGCCGCAAAAGCCCGTCGGGCGCGGCACGCTGGTCTATCTCTTGTGGATGGGGGTTGGCCCGGCGATCCTCGTCATGGTGGCGTCCCTGTTCACCGGCGCCGGCGAGGCCTGGGGCGCGCCGATGTACAATCTTGCTGGCGTTGTGGCGCTCGCCTTGCTGGGCCATCGCCTCGGCGCCATCGAGATGCGAAAGCTGGCGATCTGCGCGCTCATCTCCATTGTCGGCATATCCGGTGCCTATGCGGGCATCCGCTGGACGAAATGCAATCTGCGTGGGCGCATGGACGCCGTCTGCTGGCCGGCGCAAAAGATCTCGGATGAGGCAGAGGCTGTCTGGCACGCTGCGACGCCCGATCGGCTCGACATCGTCGGCGGCCATGCCCTTATTGCGCCGCTGGCGGGCCTCAATGCCTATGACAAGCCGTCGATCTTCACCGAACTGAACATGCAGTACGCCCCCTGGATCACCAAGGAGCGGCTGCGCGAGCATGGCATATTGCTGGTCTGGCCCGGGCGCGATGTGCCATCTTATCTGCAGGCGTGGGTGGGCGACATCCCGATCAAAACCGTTCTTTTCGACTGGTCGCTCAAGGCGCCGCCGGTGGCGATCAGCTTCGCAGCCATTCCGCCTGGCGCGCGGCAGTTGCCGGGTGCTATCGACGGCCTCGCCCGACCGAGCAACTGAAGCAGATCCGCCGGTCCGCTGGACGAAGCAGGTGACAATGCCCATCTATGTCCAGACAAACTTGCCTTTGAGGAGACGTGATATGGCGACTTCGACCGAACGCGCAGTCCTTGCCGGTGGCTGCTTCTGGGGTATGCAGGATTTGATACGGCGCTATCCCGGCGTCATTTCCACCCGTGTTGGCTACAGCGGCGGCGACGTGCCCAACGCCACCTACCGCAACCACGGCAGCCATGCCGAAGCCATCGAGATCAATTTCGATCCGGCCATCATAAGCTATCGCACGCTGCTGGAACGCTTTTTCCAGATCCACGATCCGACGACCCGCAACCGCCAGGGCAACGATGTCGGGACGAGTTATCGCTCGGCGATCTATTACACCAGCGACGAACAGAAGCGCATCGCCGAGGACACGATCGCCGATGTCGATGCCTCGGGCCTGTGGCCGGGCAAGGTCGTCACCGAAGTCGCACCCGTTGGCCCCTTCTGGGAAGCCGAGCCCGAGCATCAGGACTATCTGGAGAAATACCCCAACGGATACACCTGCCACTTCGTCAGGCCGGGGTGGAAGCTGCCGGTTCGGGAAAAAGCGGTGCCGTAGATACACTGATACGACAGGATTTGAGAAGCCGCGGAGCGCTCGCTCCGCGGCTTCTTTTCATTGCAATTCCTACTTGCCGCAATGGTTGTCATTAACTGTCGGCGCGGTGGTGCCCGGCGACGTTCCACTGGCATCGGGCTGTGCGCCCTGCGGATGGGCAGGGCAATTTTCATCCGCGTTTGAATTCGTGGCGCCCGGTGCTACCGTCGTACTGTTGGTCGTGCCGGGGTCTACCGTGTTCGGCGAAGCCGGCGTATTTGGGTCGACGGTGACCGACTTGCCGCTGCCGCCGGATCCGTCGGTGCCGCTTGTGCCATTGCTCTGCGCCATGGCCGATGTCGCCAGGCCAATGGTGAGCGCCGAAGCTGCGAGGATTTTCATGAACATGGTTTGTCTCCATTGTCTGTGAACTCGTCGCGTAGCGACTGGTGGGACAACCTCGCGGCCTGGTGAAGGTTCCCGATAAATTCTCGCGCCGGCAGAGCCAACCGCTCCCGCCCTGGCGCAATGCTTTTGGCGCAGTGCGATAAAAAAAACGGCTTTTCCTTCAACTCGAATGATGCTTTAAGGCGCACATCCACAGGGGTGCTCCGTACGGTCGGGGCTGAGACGGGGGCGGCAAGCCCACAGACCCTAGAAGCTGATCTGGGTAATACCAGCGGAGCGAGGCGGGCGATGTTTTCAGGCGCACAGATTTCCCTATATCCCATGACCGACGATTTCGTCGGTGTCATCCTTGGCGCGCTCGGTGCGCTCGATCCCTGGCGCGACAAACTCAGGATCGAGACCGACGACATCTCGACCTTGCTGATCGGGCCGCCCGAAGTGCTGTTTCCTGCCATGCGCGACCTCTTCGTGGCGGCGGCACGCAGCGGCAAACATTGCGTGTTGTCGGCCACCATCTCGCGCGGCTGCCCTGGCGAGCCGGACGATCCGATCTGCCGCTCCGATGCGTTTGGCGGGCCCGTCGGTCCACTCGGCCCCCGCAAGGACGCGGCCATCGCGGCGGTGCGCAATGCTGCTGCCACCGGCCAGCCGGCGGCGGCGCAGTTCTCGCTCTATGTGATGGGCACAGACGACCACATGGACGAGATCTACGGCTGCATAGACTTTCTCAAGCAGTCCGGCGTCTATGAGCGCTCCAAACATTTCTGCACGAAACTGCGCGGTGATGCCGGTGCGATCTTTTCGGCGCTGGACGAGGCTTTCTGCCGTTTCGGACCAGGCGCTGGCCACGTAACCCTCGACGTCACGGTCTCGGCCAACAGCCCGTCGGCCGTCTGAAGCCGCGCCGCTCTCGCGGCCGTCAAAGGTTATCTCCCGTGGTCTCATCATCAGTCGCTTCGCGCCCGATCGCGAGCTTTCTCGTCAAGGCAATGCCGGCCATGATCTCGGCCGGTTTGCTCCTGCTGGCGTGGGAGCTTTATGCCACCTATTCCGGCATCAGGGCCACGATACTGCCGGCGCCGTCACGCGTCTTCGAGCAAGCGATGCTCAATCGCGAGGCGCTGGCCGACAATGCCGTTCCGACCATCCGTGCCACGCTTCTTGGCTTTGCCTGTTCGCTCAGCGCCGCCTTCGTGCTGTCGATGCTGGTCGACTTCTTCCAGCCGCTGCGGCGTGCGTTGTTTCCCGTCTTCATCGTCAGCCAGACCTTGCCGCTGGTGGCGGTCGCGCCGCTGGTGGTGCTGTGGTTCGGCTTCGGGCTGGCGCCCAAGATCATGCTGGTGGCGCTGGTCACCTTTTTTCCGATGCTGGTTGCATTGGTCGAAGGCTATGAGGCGACCGAGGCCGAGATCGGGCAAATGCTGCGCGCCATGGGGGCAGGGCGCTGGCGCATCTTCCTGCTGGCGCGGCTGCCTTCGGCGCTGCCTTACTTCTTTGCCGGGTTGAGGATCTCCATCACCTATGCGGTGGTCGGCGCCATCTTCGCTGAATATGCCGGTGCCGCGAAGGGTCTGGGCATCTACATGCTCAACGCCAAAAACAATTTCCGTCCTGATCTGGTTCTTGCCGCCGTCGGTGTCAGCGCGGCGCTGACCCTTGTCCTGTTCGGGTTGACCGTGTTGCTGCAGCGCCTTGCCATGCCCTGGGAGCGAGCCGACAGGGAAACTGCCGGGAAGGGGGCCTGGCGATGAGCCGGCTCGAACTGCGGCATGTGCACAAGGCGTTCGGTGGGCTCGACGTGCTGGCCGATATTTCGCTCAGCGTCGGCGCTGGTGAGTTCGTCTCGATCCTTGGACCCTCGGGTGCCGGCAAGTCGACGCTGTTCCAGCTTCTGACCGGCGCCGAGCATGGCGAGGGCGAGATGTTGTTCGACGGCGCGCGGCTCGACGACCACGGCAGGCACTTCGCCTTCATGCCGCAGCGCGACGCGCTGATGCCATGGCGGCGCATCCTCGACAACACGACGCTCGGGCTCGAAGTGCAAGGTATGAGGAGACAGGCGGCGCGGGCGCGCGTTGCGCCGTTGTTTGCCGAATTCGGGCTTGCCGGCTTCGAGCGGCATTTTCCCGCGCAGCTGTCCGGCGGCATGCGCCAGCGCGCGGCCTTGCTGCGCACCGTGGTGCAGGAGCGCGACATGCTCCTGCTCGACGAGCCGTTCGGCGCGCTCGATGCGCTGACCCGCACCGCCATGCAGCGCTGGCTCGAACAGATGTGGCGGCATCATCGCTGGACGGCGCTCTTGATCACCCATGACGTGCGCGAAGCCGTGTTCCTGTCCGACCGCATCTATGTGCTGTCGGCGCGCCCGGCCCGCATCGTGCGTGAAATCAGGGTGCCGTTGCCGCGCCCGCGCAGCCTTGGCGGCGATGCCGCGCGCCAGGCAAGCGCGCTCGAGGCCGAAATCCTCGACATCATCCTCAACCCCAATCCATCCAAAGGACACGATCATGACTGACTTGACGCGCCGGCAGGCCTTGTTGCTGACCCTTGCCACCGGCCTTCCCTTGATTGCCGGGACGGGTCGGGCTCGAGCACAATCGGCGGCACAAAAGGTCACCGTCGCCCTCGACTGGACGGTCAATACCAACCACATCGGACTGTTCGTCGCCCGCGACAAAGGGTTTTATCGCGAAGCCGGGCTCGAGGTCGACATCCTGCCCTACAGCGATACCGGTGCGGGCACGCTGGTCGCAAACCGCGTCGCCGATTTCGGCATCAACGGCACCATCAGCCTGTTCACCCAGAGAACCGCCGGGGCGGATCTGAAGGGCGTCTATGCGGTGGTGCAATCCGAAACAGGCCGCGTGGTCTTCAATGCGGCACGCAACGAGATCAAAAGCCCAAGAAGCCTCGACGGCTTGATCTATGGCGGCTTCGGCAGTGCCTGGGAAAACGCGCTGATATCGACCATCATTCGCCACGACGGCGGCAAGGGCAATTTCGAGACGGTGACGCTCGGCACCTCAGCCTATGAGGCGCTGGCCAATGGGTCGGTCGATTTCACGCTCGAAGTCTCGACCTGGGAGGGTGTCGAAGCCGAACTCAGGGGCGTCAAGCAGCGCAGCTTCGTCTATGCCGATTATGGCGTGCCTGATGAGCACACGACGCTGATCTCTTCGAGCGAAGCCTATCTCCAGGCCAATCCCAAGCCTGCGGCCGACTTCGTTCAGGCGACGCGACGCGGCTACCAGTTCGCTGTCGACCACCCCGACGATGCGGCAACCCTGCTGATCGCTGCAAACAAGGATGCCTTGACCAATCCGGCGCTGATCCACGCCTCGCTGAAGGCATTGATCGACGGCCATTATCTACGCAGCCAAAGCGGGGCCATCGGGACGATGGATCCGGCCAAGATGGAAGCGATTGGCGACTATCTCTTCGCCTCCGGCATTTTGCGCGATTCCGACGGCAAGCTGGTTGCTCGACGTCCGGATTTCGGGAGCTATTTCCGCAACGACTATCTGAGCTAGTCTGGCAAAACCAAATGACATGGGTCGCCAGTCTTTCTTGGCGACCGCGTGGAGCAGGTCGTCTGGAAGTGGCGCCCTGGCTCCCCGACAGCCAGTTTAATACCGATCTGATCTTGTTGATTAACTGCCCGGCAATGGTTGCGTGCAAAGGTCGCCCTGAGGGATCATTGGGGTGTCTGCATTGCTCATATCAAAAAGCGAGGCGCTTTCGCACGTCAGTGACGGCAGGATTCTGTCCGCAGCCCGAAAGCGTGAGATCCTGGTGGATTTGCGGGAAGGTTTCTTTCGGATCTGCGCGCTGGCCTTCGCGGGCATGTTCGTCTACCGCGGCGTGTATCACCTGATGCTCGACCCGACGCGCATCAATGTGGCGCTGGTGGCAATTTCCGAGATCCTGACCTTTACCTGGCTGCTTCTGTCGCGTCGGCCGAAGGTTCGCGACTGGAACCCGCTCACGGTGGTTGTCTCCGTGATCGCCAGCTTCGGTGTCGGTTTCATCGACCTGGAGCCGGGCGTGGCCATCATCCCGGTCCATGTTGCGGCGCCGCTGCAGGCCCTGGCGTTGGGGTTCGTAATCTGGGGAAAGATATCGCTGGGGCGTTCTTTCGCCATTCTGCCGGGCAATCGCGGCGTGATGACAGGCGGTGCCTACCGTCTGGTGCGGCATCCGATCTATGCCGGCTATCTTGCCGGCCATCTCTTGTTCCTGCTGTCGGCCTTTTCCTTCTACAATCTAGCCGTCTACGCGGTGATCACCTTCTTCCAGGTGCACCGCATCCTGCGTGAAGAGGCGCTGCTGGCCGTCACGCCGGAGTATCGGGACTATATGAAGCGCGTCCACTACAGGCTGTTCTACGGCGTCGTTTGACAGGCGCCCCGGCGCGCAGAATCGTTCGGTCTGCAACCACACTGGCAACGTTCGATCGTCAATAGACCTGCGCATTGTTTGTGCAAGCTAATATTGCGACTTTTACTGGCGTTTATTTCAGAAATTTTGAGATATATATACCACACTTCAATTTCAGTATTCTCTCTCTGTGAAGCTGAAACTCACTACCTCGCGTAATTGCTTCTGCAATCGGCTTCTCGCCATCTCCGGCCGATCGGAAAGCCCGCCACGCTGGTGGGCTTTCTGCGGTCCACAGGCGTGCCGGAATTAAATTCTGGTTGCCGTCACCAGGATGGCCGTTTCTGTTGCTGGCGTGACTTCTTCCGCGCGATGCCCGCCACAATCGCGGAACGGTAGGCCTTTGGAGCGCTCGTCTTTTGAACATCGCAGCTGCGAGGTTCAATCCTACGGCGCCGGCTCCTATGGCGGCGGCGGCCTTGGGCTCGTGCTGCTCATCGTCATCGTGCTTGTCGTACTCGGGTGCATCTAGCCGGGTTATCGCCAACTGATCGCAATCTCGTGAGCGCCCCAATGTCGGCGTGCACCGGATTGTGATGCAGGCAAGCCGGCTTGTGATCCTGCACTCTGCAAAACTTTCGTATGGTCATTGCGGTCCACACCCCCCCGTGGAAACAAGAGGAGAGGGTCCCACCCCTTGTCCTCCTCCAAGGCCCGCTCCGGTTCACCGTAGCGGGCTTTTGCTTGCTGGCGAGGCAAAACCGGCTCGCATCAAACCCTATGGGCGAGGCGTTCAGATGCTGGCGCCAGTCGACTACTCCATGTCAGGCACGTCACCGCTGACGAAGAGCGTGTTCGGCGGACCATATTCGCCCAGCGTCGGATCGGCCTCACGGCTCCAGGCGATGACGCCGGAATGCTTTGCCGTCAGAGCCCTGGCGGTGCGTATGGCGCGATCCTCGCTCTGCTGGTCGGCGGGTCCAAAGGCTGGGAACAACTCGCCATCCTCACCGCGATCGAACGCGACCACGACGATCAGCCTGGGATTTTTCTGGCCACTGGAATCGGACATCTTGCACCTTTGGCGCAGAACCTATCACATTGCTCGGGGTTGAAGGCCGCGAATCGATGAATGCCGACTTTGGGGAGTGGCATCGTGCAAGATCAGCGTTTCGATGAGCCGGTCAGGATTGCGCTCGGCCGATCGCGAAACTCGATCTTCAACGTGGAGCGGGTCGCTCAGGCTGCCGACATCCTGCTGAACCGCTGGCCGGTTGCGACCGGGCAAAAGCATATGGTTGCCCGCAAGGCCTGTCTGGCCGTGCTCGAGGGAAAGAAAGAAGTCTCGGCGGCAAGAGCGGCGTTCATCAACGCCGCTATCGAGGCGGACATCCTCGTCGAACCGCGTGAGGTGTCGATCCCGTAGCCTGTCCCTGGTGAAATTGAATCAGGATCTGGCTCCATCCCCTTGATGTATGCCCCTTTTTGGCGATCGCCGACCGGCTTTTCAGGGCTATTGACCTGCCTCTCGGCACGCCCTGCACGGTTATCCCGCACATTTCGCTGCCTGTTGGTCAGTCTTCGGCATCTGTTGACATAGCATCCGGGCCTCGGTATTGAACAGGATTATACAGGTTCATTGAACAGGTACCCTTATGAAGCGGCGCGCGGTTCAACTGTCTCCCGGCACGGGCAAGCCCGAGCAGATCGCCACCGTCCTCGAACATGAGATCCGTTCCGGCGTCCTCGGTTTCGGCGACCGCCTTCAAAGCGAGAACGAACTCGTCCAGCGCTTCTCCGTTAGCCGCAATACGGTCCGCAAAGGCCTCGAGGAACTGTCCAGCCGCGGGCTGATCACGACCAAGGTTGGTATCGGCTCGTTCGTCACCTTCGACGGCAAGCCGGTCGACGACTCGATCGGCTGGTCGCGCGCGCTGGCCGATGCCGGCGCCAATGCCGAGACGCGGACGCTGCGGCTGGAGGTCATCGAAGACCCCGATCTGGCTGCGCTGCTTGGCATCGAAAGCCCGTTCTTCATCGCCGTCGACCGGGTGCGCACCAACGCCAGCGACGGCCATGCGATCTCCATCGAGCGCAGCCGGTTGCCATTGTCCTCCGAGCTCGAGGACGTACCGTTGCGCGGATTGCGCGAGGGCTCGCTGCACCAGACGCTGCGCGTCGCCGGCCTCATTCCCGACCATGGCGAGGAATGGGTCGAGATCGAGATGCTCAATGCCGAGGATGCGGCCATCCTCGGCTGCCCGCAAGGCACGCCTTTCCTGCGTGGCCGCCGGCTGACGCGCGCCGCCGACGACCGGCCGATCGAGTACGTCACCAGCCTGCTCAATCCGGCGCATTTTGCGCTGCATATGAGGTTCTGAGCGATGTCGGATGCGACCAGCAAGGCTATTGACCGCGCCATGGGGGCGCTTGTCGGCGGAGCGCTGGGCGATGCGCTCGGCATGCCGACGCAGCTTTTGTCGCCGGTTCGCATTGCCGAACTCTACGGCCATGTTGAGGATTTCATCGAGCCTTTCCCGGATCATCCGGTGTCGAAGGGATTGGCCGCCGGCACCATCACCGACGATACCGAGCAGGCGTTGCTGCTCGGCCGCATCCTGGTCGAATCCGGCGACCGTTTCGACCACGCGCGCTGGGTCAATGCGCTGCTCGACTGGGAACGCGAGGTTAAGGCGCGTGGCAGCTATGACCTTTTGGGGCCATCGACCAAACGCGCCATCGACGCCATCAACAATGGTATGCCGGCTGAGGAAGCGGGGCGCAGCGGCGACACCAATGGTGCGGCGATGCGTATCGCGCCGGTCGGCATCATGATGCCGCTCGAACCGTTGGAAGGATTCGTCGGCAAGGTGGCTGAGACCTGCCGGGCCACGCACAACACCTCGATTGCCATCGCCTCCGCCGCTGCCGTTGCGGCAGCCGTCAGCCGCGGCGTCGCCGGCGGTGGCTGGCGCGACGCTTCCGCCAGCGCGGTCGCGGCGGCGAGGCGAGGGGCGACACTCGGACATTGGGTGACCGGCGGCGACATCGCCGCGCGCATCGTCTGGGCGCAAGACATCGTACACGGCAAGGCGATCAGGGATGCGATCCGGCTGATCACCGATCTGGTTGGCACCGGCGTCGCCAGCCAGGAATCCGTTCCGGCGGCCTTCGCCGTGCTGGAAGTCGCGCGTGGCGACCCATGGCAAGCAGCCGTCATCAGCGCCAATCTCGGCGGCGACACCGATACGATCGGCGCCATCGCTGCCGGCATGGCCGGCGCCTGCAGCGGTTTTTCCCGATTGCCGCAACAGCATATCGCCCGGCTTGTCGGCCTCGACATGTCGGAGGTTCGCGCGCTCGCCGCCGATCTCGTGGCAGCAAGGATGGCGAAAATCGGTTCCGGCAAGGACGCGGCGGAATGAGCGGCCGTCTCGTCCATGTCGGCAGTGCCGTGGTCGACTATGTCTACCGCATCGACGCCCTGCCGGCGCCCGGCATGGAAAAGACGGCATCGAGCTTTGCCCAGGTCGCCGGCGGTGGCTTCAACATGATGGTGGCGGCCAGCCGCACCGGCAGGCAGGTGGTGTTCGGCGGCCAACTCGGCAGCGGGCCCAATGGCGATTTCCTGCGCGCTGCTTTCATAGCCGAGGGTATCGAGACACTGACGCCGCCATCGCCCGTGATGGACAGCGGCAACTGCGTCGCCATGATCTCGAGCGACGCCGAACGCACCTTCGTGTCGTGGCCTGGTGCGGAGAGCGTTCTCAGCCTCGACATGATGGCGCCGGTCGCGGTGGCGCCGGGAGACTGGGTGTTCACCTCCGGCTACACGCTGAGCTACCCTAAGAGTCGCGATGCGCTCACTGATTGGATCGAGGCGCTGCCGGCAGGTATTCCCTTCGTCTTCGACCCGACGCCGGTCATCACGGACATTCCGCGTCCCATCCTGTCGCGGGTGCTTGCCCGCACCACATGGCTGAGCTGCAACACGACGGAAGCCGCCGAGATTGCCGGCCCAGGCGATGTCGAGGGCCTCGCGGTACGGCTGCTGGGCGACCACTGCCCGAAAGCAGCGGGCGTGGTCATCCGCTCCGGGGCAAAGGGTTGCCATATCAGGTTGGCCGACGGCACGGCGCAGACCGTTGCCGGCTTCAAGGTCACCGCCATCGACACCAATGGCGCTGGCGACACCCATATCGGTGCTTTCGTCAGCGCGCTGGCGCGCGGCATCCCGCCCTTCGAGGCAGCGCGCTATGCCAATGCGGCAGCGGCCATATCGGTCACCCGCCATGGCGGCTCGTCGGCGCCGACCGACCACCAAATCCAGACATTCCTGAGCCATGCCGCCGACCCGTCGGGAGCAGGCCGGACACAGAAGGCCAATGCATAACAGCTGGAAAGCCTGACAAGCCCGGGAACCGGGCAAACCCACAGAGAGGAACCAACCATGCGCATGCCCGACTTGACTGCTCTGCTGACGGCGACTGCCGTCTTTACCTCCGTACTCGCGTTCGCCGCCAAGGCTGACGAAGTGCATGTGCTCAACTGGAAGGGATACGGCGCCGACGAACCATGGGCGGTGGAGGCTTTCGAAAAAGCGACCGGCAACAAGGTCGTCAACGACTTCTTCAATTCCGAACAGGAAATGCTGACCAAGATCCGGACCAATCCCGGTCTCTACGACGTGGTCATGATCAATGCCGCCTTCAACGACCAGGCGATGGACGGCAAACTGATCCAGCCGATCGACGTCTCCAAATTGCCGAACTACGCCGACATCAGCAAGGACAAGGCGGGATCGCCGATGCTCGTCCATGACGGCAAGGTCTATGGCGTGCCGTGGGTGTGGGGCCTCACCGCGCTCGCCATCAACGACAAATCCTTCGACAAGCCGCCGACGAGCATCGCCGAGATGTGGGATGCCGCCCATAAGGGCCGCGTCGTCATTCGCGACGATGCCGTCGAAGCGGTGCAGTTTGGCGCCATCGCAACGGGCCAGAACATCAACGACATCAAGGATATGGATGCGGTCAAGGCGAAGCTCACCTCGCTGATGCCGCAGATCAAGACCTTCTGGAGTTCGGAGAACGACTGGAACCAGATGGTCGCCTCCAACCAGATCGATATCGGCACCTACTGGAGCGGCTCGGCCGATCGCGCCAAGACGCATTTCAAATTGCCGGTCTCTCTGGTCGTGCCGCAGGAGGGTGCCGTCGCCTGGCTCGACGCGTTTTCCATTCCGGTCGGCGCCAAGAACGTCGCCGGCGCCGAGGCTTTCATCAACTACATGATCGACCCGAAATTCTACGTCGAATGGGTCACCAAGGTCGGTGCTCCTGTCTCCGCCAACACCAGGGCGGTGGAAGCGCTGCCCGAGGATGCCTTCAACCGCAAGGTCATGGGCGACCCCGAGGTGGCCAAACGCATCCAGTTCCAGGCGCCGATCACCGATGCCCAGCGCGAAGCCTATCTGGCGCTGTGGCAGCAGTTGAAGGTCGACGTGAAATAGAGCCAACATCCCGGCCAGCCGGCGGTTCGCGCCGGCTGGCGTTTCAATCCTGGGGGAGGGTATCATGGCAGCTGCGACAGCGTCGCGAAGCGGGCTGAGATCGGCATTGCCGCTGCTGGCGCCAGCCTATCTCTGGCTGACGGTGGCGATCTTCCTGCCGCTCTCGGCCATGGTCTTTTTCTCGTTCATGACCGAGCTGCCGCTGTCGGGAAAGCCGTGGACATTCACCCTTGGCAACTATGCCACCTTCTTCTCACAAAGCCTCTATCTGACACTGCTGCTGGCCTCGCTGCGGCTTGGCCTCGAAGTGACGCTGTGGTGCGTCGTCATCGGCTATCCCGCCGCTTACGTGCTCGCCAAAGTGCTGAAGGGGCGCAGCCGCGAGGCGATCTTCCTGCTCGTCATCTTGCCGTTCTGGTCGAACGGGCTGGTGCGCATCTTTTCCTGGGCGATGGTTTTGCGCGAGGGCGGCATTCTGGACACCGCGCTCAACGCCGTGCTGCCGTTCAAGATCAATATCGACCTGATGTATTCCTATCCAGCCGTCATCATCGGACTGGTGCATTCCTACGTGCCTTACATGGTACTGACCTGCTATCTCACGCTGCAGGCGATCGATGACTCCCTGATTGAGGCCGGGCGTTCGCTTGGCGCTTCACGGCTACAGGTGCTGAAGCGGGTGATCATCCCGCTGTCGATGCCCGGATTGGTCGCGGGTGCGGCCCTGATCTTCGTCCCCGTCGTCGGCTCGTTCATGGAGCCGCGCATCCTCGGCGGTCGCACCGGCACCTTCTACGGCACGGTCATCGAGGACCAGTTCGTCGCCGTGTTCAACTGGCCGCTCGGTGCCGCGCTTTCCTTCATCCTGCTGGCCGTGGTGCTGGTCATCCTGGCGGTGGCGTCGCCGGTGCTGCGGAGGGCCGCGTGATGGCGACGACCCGCGTCCTCGAATGGCTTGGCCGCTTCTACATCGGCCTGCTGCTCGCCTTCCTCTATCTGCCGATCATCATCATGGCGCTGATGTCGTTCAACGTCTCGCCCTTCTACCAATTGCCGTTCGAATGGACGACCGAATGGTACGCTTCGCTGTGGCAGAACGACCAGCTGATCGCCGCCACCTGGAACAGCGTCGAGATCGCCGTCATCACCACCGTCATCTGTGTCGTGCTCGGCTCGGCGGCATCGCTGGCGCTCTATCGCTATGAGTTTCGCGGCAAGAAATTCCTGCAGGCGCTGTTGTTTCCGCCGATCGCCATTCCGTGGCTGATCACCGGCACGGCGATGCTGATCTTCTTTTTCGGCGTCGGCATCGGTCGCGGGCTGCATGCGATCCTGCTTGGCCATGTCGCACTGGCGCTGCCCTATGTCATCGTCGTCGTCTCGGCCCGGCTGCAGACCTTCGCGCCGGAGCTGGAAGAGGCGGCACGCTCGCTCGGCGCCAACCAGTGGCAGGTAACGAGGCGCGTCACGCTGCCTTGGATCATGCCAGGCGTCATTGCCGGAGGGCTGTTTGCGTTTGCAGTGTCGTTCGACCAGTTCGTGGTGTCCTATTTCCTGGCGACGCCTGGGCAGACGACGCTGCCGGTGGAAATCTACGCCGCGATCCGCAAAGGATTCACGCCCGAGATCAATGCGGTCTCGACGATCATCATTGTCGTGTCGATGGCGCTGATGCTGCTCACGGCGCGGTTCTTCAAATTCGGCGGAGAGAAATAATGGCCGGCGTGCAGGTATCTGATGTCTCGCGCAGTTTCGGCGCACACAAGGCGCTGGACAATGTCTCCATCGATTTCGCCGATGGCGGATTCTATGCGCTGCTGGGGCCGTCGGGCAGCGGCAAGACCACGCTGCTGCGCCAGATTGCCGGTTTCGATTTTCCCGATTCGGGCCGCATCACCATCGGCGGCGAGAGCGTCGAGCGGGTGCCGGTCGAAAAGCGGCGCATCGGCATGGTGTTCCAGAACTATGCGCTGTTTCCCAATATGAGCGTAGCCGACAATGTCGCCTTCGGCCTGTCGGTGCGCGGCGAGGCCAAGGCGGTGATTGCAACGGAGGTGCAGCGCGCGCTCGATCTGGTGCAGCTCGGCAAGCTTGGTGGCCGCCGGCCGCACCAACTCTCCGGCGGGCAGCGGCAGCGTGTGGCTCTCGCCCGCGCTATCGTCACCAAGCCGCGCGTGCTGCTGCTCGACGAGCCGCTCGGCGCGCTCGACAAGGCGCTGCGCGTCGATATGCAGATCGAGCTCAAGCGCATCCAGCGCGAGATCGGCATCACCACCATCTTCGTCACGCACGACCAGGAAGAAGCGCTGACGATGAGCGACCGCATCGGCATATTGCGCGACGGCAGGCTGGTGCAGGAGGGGCCGCCGGAGGAGATCTATGACAGGCCGAAGAGCGAGTTCGCCGCCACCTTCCTCGGCGACGCCAACATTTTTCGCGGCGACAGCACGGGCGATGGCATCAGGCTTGCGGACGGAACGGCGATTGCCGCTGGTGTGGGTGCCAAGCTTGCCGCCGGCGCCAGGGCGAGCTGCGCCGTGCGGCCCGAACGCATCCGCATCGCCAGGGATGCCGGAGCACCGGATGGCAACGCCAACATGCTCAAGGGACAGGTTTCCAAGCGCATCTTCGCCGGCAGCAACAGCACCTATTTCGTCGAGCGTGCTGGTCAGACGTTGAAAGTGATTGTGCAGAATACCGGCATGGAACGGCTGGCAGAAGGTCAGGATGTCGTGCTGCGCTGGTCGCCTGAAAGCACGGTGTTGATCGCGGCGAACTGATCCTCACCGGGTCTTGCCAGACCGTCCGCAATCAGGGACAGCATAGACGGGCACGACCCGGAGCATACCGATGACCCTGGAACTGACTGCACGCGACCGATCCATGCTCGACGGCGAGCATGGCCTGTCAGCGGCTGCTGCCATGAAAATCCTGGTCGCCTTTTCCAACGCGATCGGGGCGGGCAGCCTGCTCGACATTGCCGGCGCCCATATCGATGGCTG
>NZ_RZQP01000133.1:0-16946 GCF_003998165.1 Mesorhizobium sp. M7A.F.Ca.US.007.01.2.1
ATTCATATGATATGTCTTATCGGCATTGCGATTGGAGTCAAGGGATGGGGGTGTGCCGATGACAAAGAATTCCGCTGCCGTTACCGAGCAGCACCAAGAGCTGATCTCGATCAGCGATGGCATTGCGACCGTGGAAATCGTCCCTGCTGCCGGCGGTGCCCTGGCGTCGTATCGCTGGCGGCAAAACGGATCCGTCGTGGACTGGCTGCGCCCTGCTGACCCGGCGGCGATCGGCCGCCGCGATGCCGGCGCCATGGCCTGCTTCCCGCTGGTTCCCTATTCCAATCGCATAAGGGGCGGCCGCTTCGCATTCGCCGGCCGCACCGTCGAACTGCCGACCAACTCGGACGATCCGCACTATGAGCACGGCCATGGCTGGCGTCGATCATGGACAGTCGTGCGGCACGAAACCAGCAGCACGGTCCTATCCTATCGCCATGCCGCCGATTCCTGGCCGTGGAGCTATGAGGCAAGGCAGGCCATCTCGCTGATCGATGGCAGGCTGGCGATTGCCCTCTCGCTGCGCAACCTTTCGGACACGCCGATGCCGGCAGGCTTTGGCCTACATCCCTATTTTCCGTCGACGCCGTGGACACATGTCCAGGCGCGGGTGTCCGGCATGTGGGAAACCGATGCGGAAATCCTGCCCACCATCCACGTCCCGCCGCCGCCGGGCGCCAACCCGACCACGGGCTTCGACGTGTCGGAGACGGACTTCGACACGGTCTTCACCGGATGGTCGCGCCGCGCCCGGATCTCCTGGCCGGAGCATGGACGGCAACTGGACATCGAGGCCGAGGCGCCACTCGATTTCCTTGTCCTCTACACGCCGCCCGGCGAGCCGTTCTTTTGCGCCGAACCGGTCAGCAACATCACCGATGCCTTCAACCGCAGGGCTGACACGGGCATCGAGACCGGCTGCATCGTACTGGCGTCCGGGCACATGCGGTCCGCAAGCGTTCGCTTCACGCCTTCGCGGGAGATCTGATCGCCAGTCTGAGCCGCATCAACTGCTTTGCCTCGCCGCTTCGCGGATGGTCTGCAGCAGGATGGAGAAGGCCGGCGAGGGCGCCGTGTCGGTCCGCATCGTCAGGCCGACCGGTCCCTTGGTTTCCTCGGTGTCGACCGGCAGGGCGACGAAGGCGCCGCTGCCGAGCTCATTGGCGACGACGCCGGCCGAAATGATCCAGACCGCATCGCTCTGCCGCAGGAAGGCGCGGCCGAAGGAGTCCGAGACGGTTTCGATCTCGGTTGCCGGCGCCGTCATGCCGTTGGTGATGAACAGGCGGTCGACGAAAGGGCGGATGACCGATTCCCGTGTCGGCATCAGCGCCGGGAACTCGTCGAGCCGCGCGAACACGTCCTGTCCGGGCTCAAGCAGCGGATGTCGCGCCCGCACCACGAACAGCACCTGTTCGGAGTAGAGATGCTCGAAGAAGAAGCCGGTCATGTTCTCCGGCGCCGCCAGCCGTCCGACGACGAGATCGAGCGCGCCGGTGCGCAACTGTTCGAGCAGCACCGCGTTCTCGCCGGTGACGATCTTGATCGCCGCACCGGTGCTCTCTTTGAGGAACAGGCTCATGGCAAGCGGCATCACCCGCGCCGACACCGTCGGCAGCGCGCCGATGCGGATCGGGTGCCGGTTGACCGCCCCGTCCTGCCGGACGGAATCGACACCCTGCTTGAGCGCCGTGATCGCCGTACCGGCATGACGAAGGAAGATTTCGCCGATGCGCGTCAGTCTGATGCCGCGGCCGTCGCGTTCGACGACCGCCACCCCCAGCGCCTCTTCCAGTTCGCGCAATGTCTTGGTCACCGCCGGCGGGCTGACATGCAGCAAGTCAGCCGCTCGCGCCACGCTCCCCTGCCGCGCAACTTCCAGGAATGCCTGCAGGTGACGGAACCGAATGCGGCTCTCGGACATGGATTCGATAACCCCTGAGTTAATGAAACGCCAAAAAATATCATTTTACCGAACCAAACGCCTTGTGCAATGTGAGGGCGGAGGATCGAAACCGTGCCATTCGTCACCATCGGCGGCATCACGCTGCACCATCGCCACATCAAGGCGACCGGCAATGCGCGCCCAATCATATTCATCAATTCGCTCGGCACCGACTTCCGGATCTGGGACGAAATTGTCTCGACGTTCGATGGTGAAATGCCGCTGCTGGTGTATGACAAGCGCGGCCACGGACTGTCCGACATCGGCGACATCAGGTCGATCGACGATCACGTCGATGACCTCTCGGCGCTCATCGATCATTTCGGCTGGAGCAAGGTCGTGCTGTGCGGCCTGTCGGTCGGCGGCATGATCGCGCAGGGGCTCTATGCCAGGCGGCCTGAAATCGTCGAAGGCCTGATCCTTTGCGATACGGCACACAAGATCGGCACGACAGACAGCTGGAACACACGCATCGCGACCGTCGAAAGCAAGGGCATCCAGGCGATTGCCGATGGCGTGCTCAAAGTGTGGTTCACCCCCGCCTTCCACGCGGCGCGTCAGGCCGAGCTCGACGGTTACTGGAACATGATGACGAGGCAAGCGCTTGCAGGTTACGTCGGGACTTGCGCGGCCGTTCGCGATGCCGATTTCACCGATGCTGCACGCCGCATCGCGGTGCCGACGCTCTGCGTCGCCGGCGACCAGGATGGCTCGACACCTCCCGATCTCGTCCGCTCGCTGGCCGAGCTGATCCCCGGCGCGCGCTTCGAAATCATCCGCGACGCTGGACACATTCCTTGCGTCGAACAGCCTGAAGCGCTCACCGCCCTGATCCGCAGTTTTATCGCGTCGCTTGCCCCTGGAGCAGAAACCCATGGATGAAGTCTCCGGCGATGCAGCCAGATATCGCACCGGCCTCGCGGTGCGGCGCTCGGTGCTTGGCGACCGCCATGTCGAGCGCGCCGAGGTCGCCGCCACCGATTTCGACCAGCCTTTCCAGGAGTTGATCACCGAGGCCGCCTGGGGAACCGTGTGGGCGCGGCCGGGCTTGACCAGGCGTGAGCGTTCGATCGTCACGCTGGCGCTGCTGGCCGCGCTCGGCCATGATGAGGAGGTTGCTATGCATGTGCGCGCCACCGTCAACACCGGTGCCTCGCGCGACGATATCTGCGAGGCGTTCCTGCATGTCGCCATCTATGCCGGCGTGCCGGCCGCCAACCGTGCCTTCAGAATTGCCAAGGACGTGTTTTCGGAAATGGACGGAAGCCAGAATGACCGCTGAGTCCGGCTCGAACCGGAGGCCCGAGACCGGCGCCTTCTTCCAGCGCGACCGGACCTGGCATCCGCCTGTTCTGACACCGAATTACAAGACCTCCGTGCTGCGCTCGCCGCAGAGGGCGCCGCTGCCGTTCGACAACACGCTGTCGGAGATTGCAGGCCCGGTCTTCGGTCACGCCATGCTCGGCAAACTCGACGCCGACCTGATCCACAATTTCGCCAGGCCCGGCGAGAGCGCGCTCGGCGAGCGCATCATCGTCCATGGCCGGGTGCTCGATGAACGCGGTGTTGGCGTACCCGGCGCGCTGCTCGAATTATGGCAGGCCAATGCCGGCGGCCGCTACCGCCACAAAAAGGACGGCTATCTGGCGCCGCTCGACCCGAACTTTGGCGGCTGCGGGCGCGCCATAACAGGCGAGGATGGCGGCTACGCCTTTCGCACCGTCAAGCCCGGCCCCTATCCCTGGCCGAACGGGCCGAACGACTGGCGGCCCTCGCACATCCATTTCTCGGTCTTCGGCCACGGCTTTGCGCAGCGGCTGATCACGCAGATGTATTTCGAGGGTGATCCGCTGATCTGGCACTGCCCGATCGTGCGCGGCATCCCCGACAAGGCCGCCGTCGAAACGCTGATCGCCACGCTCGACATGCAGGCGACGATCCCCTTCGACGCGCGCGCCTACAAGTTCGACATCGTGCTGCGCGGGCGCCGCGCGTCGCTGTTCGAAAACAGGCTGGAGGGCAATTGATGGCCCAGTCGCTCGACCGGCTCAGGGAAAGCCCCTCGCAGACCGCCGGACCTTATGTTCATATCGGGCTGACGCCCAATTTCTGCGGCATCGGCGGCGTCTATGCGACCGACCTTGGTGCGACCATGGTCAACGACAAGACCAAGGGGGAGCGCATCGGCCTGCGCATCCGGGTGCTCGACGGTACCGGCACGCCGCTCAAGGATGCGCTGATCGAGATCTGGCAGGCAGATGCGGATGGGCTCTACAATTCGCCGGCTGAACTGCGCGGCGCGGCCGATCCGAATTTTTTCGGCTGGGGCCGTTGCCCGACCGACATGGACACCGGTCTGTGCACGTTCGAGACGATCAAGCCGGGCCGCGTGCCGTTCAGGGACGGAAGCTTGATGGCCCCGCACATCACCCTCTGGATCGTCGCGCGCGGCATCAATCTCGGCCTGCACACACGGCTGTATTTTTCCGATGAGGAAAAGGCCAATGCCGGCGATGCGATCCTGGCGCGCATCGAGCACCGCGTCCGCGTGCCGACGCTGATCGCCGAGCGCAACGGCGATATTTATGTTTTTGACATCCATCTCCAGGGGGAGAAGGAAACGGTCTTCTTCGACAGCTGATGGTCAGGAGGAGCAGGATATGACCGTATCGCCCTTCGACCATCCACTGCTCTCCGCTCTTCTCGGCGACGAGGAGGCGAACCGGCATTTTTCCGTCGAGGCGGAAATCGAGGCGATGCTTGCCTTCGAGCGGGCGCTGGCGCAAGCGGAAGCTGAAAACGGGATTATCACCAAGGATGATGCCGCCGCGATCGTGGCCGCACTTGCCACATTCCGGCCCGACACCGCCTTGCTGCGGGCTGCCGTCGCCAAAGACGGCGTCATTGTGCCGGAACTGGTACGCCAGATCAGGGCGGCGGTCGGCGAACCGCATGGCGATAAAGTGCATTTCGGCGCAACCAGCCAGGATGTCCTCGATACCGGCCTGGTGTTTCGGCTGAAGTCCATCGTCGAGCATCTCGGCCTGCTCCTGACCGAGACCATTATACGGCTCGTCTCGCTCGGAGAGCGGTTTGGCGGCAGGGCGCTGACGGGAATGACGCGCATGCAGCCAGCCATTCCGATCAAAGCGGCCGATCGCGTCAGGACGTGGCGGGCGCCACTGCAACGGCATCAGGAAAGATTGTCGGAACAGTCGAGGCGTCTGCTGGTTGTGCAGTTCGGCGGTGCCGCCGGCACGCTGGAAAAGCTGGGCGACAAAGGTCCGGCGGTGCGCGCAGCACTGGCCGCAAAGCTCGGCCTTGGCGACGCACCGCATTGGCAGAACCAGCGTGACGCACTCGCCGATTTCGCCGGCCTGATGTCGCTGCTATCAGGCAGCCTCGGCAAATTCGGCCAGGACATCGCGCTGATGGCGCAAGGTGGAACCGAGATCGAGCTTTCCGGCGGCGGCGGCTCTTCGGCCATGCCGCACAAGCAGAACCCGGTGAAGGCCGAAGCGCTGGTGGCGCTTGCCCGCTTCAACGCCACGCAGCTTGCGGGCATGCATCACGCGCTCGTGCATGAGCAGGAGCGCTCGGGCGCTGCCTGGACGCTGGAATGGCTATTGCTGCCGCAAATGGTCATCGCGACGGCCGCGTCGCTCCGCCTTGCCGCTGAGCTGGCCGCACAGGTCGAAAGTCTCGGCCACTGATGCGCACGCAAATCGTCATCGTCGGGTCCGGACCGTCCGGCCTGCTGCTTGGGCAGCTTCTGGCCGGCATCGGCGTCGAGACGGTCATTCTGGAACGCGCGAGCCGCGAGCACGTGCTTGGCCGAGTGCGGGCAGGGGTGCTCGAACAGGGCACCGTCGAATTGCTGGAACAGGCCGGCGCGGCGGCAAGGCTGCACGCGGAAGGACTGCCGCATTCCGGCATCTCGCTCGCCTTCGACGGACGCCTGCACCGCATCGACCTCGAGGCACTGACCGGCGGCAGGCATGTCACCGTCTATGGCCAGACCGAGGTGACGCACGATTTGATGGACAAGCGCGATGCGGAGGGACTGACCACGATCTACGAGGCGGCAAATGTCGCGTTGCACGATTTCGACGGCGCCGCACCTTTCGCGACCTATGACAAGGACGGGGTCACGCATCGCATCGATTGCGACTTCATTGCCGGCTGTGACGGCTATCACGGCGTCAGCCGCAAATCGGTGCCCGAGCGTGCGCTGAAAATCTTCGAGCGGCAGTATCCGTTCGGCTGGCTCGGCGTGCTGGCCGAAGTGCCGCCGGCCGATCACGAACTGGTCTACGCCAATCATGAAAGGGGGTTTGCCCTGTGCTCGATGCGCTCGACGCACCGCAGCCGTTACTATGTGCAGTGCCCCGAGGGCGACCGTGTCGAGGCGTGGTCGGATGAGCGCTTCTGGGACGAGCTGCGCCGCCGCTTGCCCGAGCAGACGGCGGCAAGCGTCGTCACCGGCCCATCCTTCGAGAAATCGATCGCGCCACTGCGCTCCTTCGTTGCCGAGCCGATGCGCTTCTGCCGGCTGTTCCTGGTCGGCGACGCCGCCCACATCGTGCCGCCGACCGGCGCCAAGGGTCTGAACCTCGCTGCCAGCGACGTGCGCTATCTCTTCTCGGGTTTGTGCGACTTCTATCGCGACAAATCCCCGGCTGGCATCGACTGCTATTCGCAAAAGGCGCTGGCACGGGTCTGGAAGGCGGTTCGCTTTTCCTGGTGGATGACGACGATGCTGCATCGTTTTCCCGACACCGGCGAGTTCGGCCAGCGCATCCAGGAGGCCGAGCTCGACTATCTCGTGCAGTCGCGTGCCGCATCGACCGCGCTCGCGGAAAACTATGTCGGCCTGCCCTATTGAGGGCTGCGGATCATCCGGCGCCTTGCTGCCTGGCAAAATCCAAAAGCATCGGGCGCTGCCCCTTGAGGATTTTCACCTCGGCCTCGGGCAAGGTGAACCAGCCCGCTCTGTCGACCTCCGGGAACTCCTTCAGGGATCCTGACCTTGGCGGCCATTCCATGGTGAAAATGTTGCTCTTGATGGCGGCCACGTCGATGTCGATGGTCGCCTCGACAGACCAGGCCGAGACGATCTTGCCGCCGGGTTGTTTGTAGTCGCCGAGCCGCGCGAAGGGACCATCAACCTTGACGCCGAGCTCTTCCTCGGTCTCGCGTTGCGCTGCCGTCAACTCATCCTCGTCCTCGCCGACGAGACCCTTCGGTATCGACCAGGCGCCATCGTCCTTCTTCGCCCAGAACGGCCCGCCCGGGTGAACCAGCAACACCCTGAGATCGCTATCGCTGCGGCGATAGATCAGCAATCCCGCACTGCGTTTTGCCATTTTTGTACGTCCATTTGCGAAGCCGGCAGCCTGCCGATGGTCCTTGAATCGTTGATGCGAACCTTGCACTAGGGGATTGCGACGCTATGTCAGGCGCGTCTGCATTGCACCTCGGTCGCGAGTCCGGCAATCTGATACCATCGCTTATTTGGCGGCTCGAAGGCTAGGTGACGATGCAACTCGGTCTTATTGGCTACTATAGCGACTTCGTGGTGTATCCGCTGGTGATCGCCGTGCTGGCAGTGGCCGGGCTGCTCGAGGCTGGCGAAGAGAGTGCGCCAGGCTGGATCGGCACTGTCCTCGCCTGTCTCGGCCTCTGGACGCTGATCGAGTATGTGCTGCACAGGTTCGCTCTTCACCATATTCCTTACGTCAAGGACCTGCACGACCGTCACCATGTCGAGGAACGCAGTTCTGTGGGCACGCCAACCTGGCTCAGTCTCGGCGTGCATGCGCTGGTCGCGTTTGTGCCCGTTTGGGTGGTCTCAGATTTCGCCACCGCGAGCGCGGTGAGCTGCGGGTTGATGCTGGGATATCTGTGGTACATCAGCATCCACCACATGATCCATCACTGGCACCCGGCGCATCCGAGCTATCTCTACACGCTCAAGCGCCGTCATGCGGTGCATCACCACATCGACGAAACGGCCAATTTCGGTGTGACTTCGGCATTCTGGGATCGCGTTTTCGGCACGGCGCAGCTCTGAAGTCCTCAGTCCTCGCCGTTCAGCGCCTCTTTCCGCGACCGCCGGAAGTCTTGGCTCCGCGAGGCCCGCTCTGGACCGGCGTGTTGTTCTGGTTCTCGTCGGACAGTTTTCGCCAGCGGGCAAGGCGCTCCGGGTCGAGCGTCCCCGCCTTCAAGGCAGCCTGAACCGCGCAACCCGGCTCGTGCACATGCGTGCAGTCGCGGAACTTGCAGAGCGGTGCAAGCTCGGTGATTTCGGCAAACAGCGTGTCGATGCCGTAGCCGACATCGCTGACCTGCAGCGTCCGCATGCCCGGCGTGTCGATCACCCAGCCACCGCCGGCGATTGAATGCAGCGATCGCGACGTGGTGGTGTGGCGTCCCTTGGAATCGTGCTCGCGGATGCCCCCGGTCTGTTGCGGCGATTGCTGCGCCGATCCGGCCAGCGTGTTGACCAGCGTCGATTTGCCGACGCCGGAGGAGCCGATCAGCGCCACCGTCTGGCCGACACCGCACCAGGCAGCCAGGACGGTTGCCGCATCCGATGTGCGGGGGTTCAGCATCACCACCGGCAATCCACGCTGCAACGCCGCAGCTTGCTTCTGGTAGGTCTCGGCGTCTTCAGCGGTATCGGCCTTGGTCAGCAGGATCACCGGCGTCGTTCCGGCCTCGTTGGCCAGCGCCAGATAGCGCTCGAGCCGGGCGGGATTGAAGTCGGCATTGCACGAGGTGACGATGAACAGCGTGTCGACATTGGCCGCGGCAAGCTGCGGCACCCTGCCACCGCCCTGGGTGCGGCGTTCCAGCACCGTCTTGCGGGTCAGGCGGCGCTTCACAAGGTGTTCATGCCCATAGACCAGAACCCAGTCGCCGACGGCATAGTCACCGGTGTTCGCCTGCGCCGGCAGCGTCAGGTCGACCGGCCCTGCCTGGGACAGGCCGGTCAGGCGATCGCGGTGGACGGTGGCGATCCGCGTCGGGACAAGATTGGCTTCGCCGGGCTCGAGCTGGTCGCCGAAAAATTCGGTCCAGCCCAGGCTGGCGAGCGATGGCGTGGAGTGATCCGTCACGGCTTTGACCACGGCGTCACGGACATTGGACGGTATCCCTGGCAGGGGGGGCGAACGGGGTGGGGTGATTTCCAAGCCGTGTATGGGCGGCATGGCGACATTTGGCAAGCAGGCCCGTAGCCGAGGGCTGAGCGGCAAGCTTCTGCAGCCTATCCTCGTCGAACTGACGCCATCAGGTTTAAAGCGTTAACAAATAATTTGACGCACGCAATCTTTTTGCATTCTAATGGGAACTGTGAAAATTGACTGAATAAGTTCCGTCGAGCATTGTCGCATCCGGTCAACGGCCGCATGACTGTGGGCGGGGCCGATCGTTGGCAGGGGATCAGGAACATATCGATGGCGGAGAAGACGCACCGCACGATGGACGACTTCGCCCAGGCATGCGGCGTGTCGCGCCCGACGCTGTCCAAATATTTCGACGATCCGGCGAGCGTGAAGCCGGCGACGCGGGCGCGCATCGAAGCCGCCCTGCGTTCCTCGGACTATCAGCCGAACCTTTTCGCCCGCAATCTCAACCGCAAGCGCACCCGCAACATCGGCATCGTCGTGCCGACGATCACCGATCCTTTCTACGCCGAGATGGTCAGCCGCATCGAATTTCGTTGCCGCGACGAAGGCTACTGGCCGATCGTCATCTCCTCGCATGGCTCGCCGAAGCTGGAGGCGGAGTCGGTCAGGACGCTGCTGTCGCTGAAGGTGGCCGGCGCGATCATCGCCCCGCTCGGCCTTGCCTCCGACCGCAGCGTCTTCGACAAGCTCGGGCAGGACATTCCGATCGTCTATTTCGACACCTATATCGAGGGCGATACGCCGTTCGTCGGCAACGACAACCGGCAGAGCGTGTCGACCATCGTCGACTATCTCTGTCGCTCGGGCGAACCGCCGGTCTATCTCGACATTCCGCATGTCAACCACAACTCCGGCGAACGCCAGGAGAGCTACATCGTCGCGATGGAGACCGCCGGCTTCAAGCCGGTCGTCATCGAGGCCGCGCGCGATTACACCTGGGACTTCGAACGCATCGGCTACGAGCAGACGGAAAAAATGCTGGAGGCCGGGACCTTGCCTGGCCGCACCATCCTGTGCGCCAACGATCGTCTCGCCTTTGGCGTGATGGCGGCCGCGTACTCGCGCGGCCTGAAGGTCGGCCGCAGGCCCGATTGCGATCTGCGCGTTGCCGCCCACGACGACCATCCGCTGAGCCGCTACACCTGTCCGGCGCTGACCACCATGGCGCAGGATTTCACCGCCATGGCCGGCCGCAGCGTCGAGATCCTGCTGGCCCTGCTGGACGAGGCCGATCCGCCGAAGCAGGGCATGGCGCGCACCGTCAAGCTCGGTGCCACCCTGGTGATGCGTCAGTCGGCCTAACCGGTCGACGTCGATCCCTCGAAGTGGCGCCAGGCCGTCACCCCCTCGACCACCGCTTGCCGGGCGGCGGGAATATGGCGTCCCATCGAGACGAAGCCATGGATCTGGCCCGGCCATTGCCGCAGGATCACAGGCACGCCCGCGGCCTGCAGGCGCGCCGCATAGGCTGCCCCTTCGTCGGCCAGGATGTCACAGCCGGCAAGCGCCACGAATGCTGGCGCGACGCCGGCAAGATCAGGCGCCAGCAAGGGCGAGACGCGCCAGTCCATGATATCGTCGGGCGTTCGCACATAATGGTCGCGGAACCATGCCATGGTCGTCGCGGTAAGGCCGAAGCCGTCGCCGAAACGCCGGTAGCTGTCCGATGTCTGCCGCGCGTCGGTGTTGGGATAGATCAGGATCTGGGTCGCAAGTGGTGGAGCGAGCCCATCGCGTGCGAGCAGCGCCAGCACTGCGGCAAGATTGCCGCCGGCGCTGTCGCCGGCAACACCAATGCGCACCTTGTCGATGCCCAGGTCGACGGCATTCTCAGCCATGAAGCGAAGTGTCGCCAGGCAATCCTCGAGCCCGGCGGGAAATTTGTGCTCCGGGGCCAGGCGATAGTCGGGGCAGACAATGACGGCGTTGCCGAGATTGGCCATCAGGCGGCAGATCTCGTCATGTGAATCGAGATTGCCGATGACCCAGCCGCCGCCATGCAGATAGAGCAGCGCCGGCGCCCCGCTCGGCAGTGCGTCGATGCCGCGATGGATGCGGACAGTGATGGGGCCGTTCGGCCCGTCGATCTGCTGTTCAAAGGTCGTCGCGACCGGCTCATGCTCACCTTGCAGCGTCGGGAACGAGGCGTTGTAGGCAGCTCGCGCCGCCGCCACGCTGCCGGTCTCGAATGGCTTGCCGCCGGCTGCACGAGCCATGTCGAGGACGCGCAGCGCATCCGGATCGAGCGTCATGATAATACCCTCAGGCCAGCAGATCGCTCGCCTCTTCCTCGGTCAGCAGGGCCGGCTGGACGACATCGCCCGCGATGGCGACCGAGCCCTGTGTTTCACCGGAGCGCAGGATAGCGTCCATGATCTCCAGTACATGCAGCGCCAGATTGCCGGAGGCGCGTGGCGTGTTGCCGGTCTGAAGCGAGCGCACCAGATCGGCGACGCCGAGCATGCGGTAATTGGCGCGATCGGGCGCCGCATAAGGCCAGTTGCGGGCGCCATAGAGTTCGCCTTCGCTGGCGAAATCCCTCCAGTCGGTGCCGCGTTTCGACAGCGACACGGTGCCGCCGAACGTGTCGGGGTCGGGCAGGCGCAGCGAGCCTTCCGTGCCGTGCAGTTCGATCGGATGGTTGGAGTGGCGAAAGACATCCCACGAGGCGCCGAAGGTGACGGTTGCGCCGGAGCGGAACTCCAGCAGCGACAGCACATTGGTCGGCGTGCCGACCTTGAATGTGGTGTTCTTGAATGGCCCTTCGGCAGTGATCAGCCGCTCCTCCTGGCCGCGCGTCGCCATCGCCATGACGCGTTCGACCGGGCCGAGCAGATTGACCAGCATGGTCAGATAGTAGGGGCCCATGTCGAACACCGGGCCACCGCCTGGCTGGTAGTAGAACTGCGGGTTGGGGTGCCAGTGCTCCATGCCGCGGCCCATCATGAAGGCGGTGCCGGTGACCGGGCGGCCGATGGCGCCGTCATCCATCAGCCGGCGGGCGCGGCGTCCGGCTGCACCAAGGAAGGTGTCGGGCGCCGAGCCGAGCAGCAGCCCGCGCGACCGCGCCTCGTCGACCAGGCGCCGTCCATCGGCGGCCGAGGTGGCGAGCGGCTTTTCGGTGAAGACGTGCTTGCCGGCCGAAAGGGCGGCAAACGAAATGTCGAAATGCGCCGCCGGAATGGTCAGGTTGAGGACGAGATCGATCTCGGGGTCGGCCAGCAGTGCATCGACGCCGAGTGCCCGTATGCCATATTCCTTCGCCCGCAGCGCCGTCATGTCGGCCGAGATATCGGCGCAGGCGCGCAACTCGATGCCGCCGAAGAGAGCGGCATTGCGCAGATAGGTCATCGAGATATTGCCGCATCCGATGACGCCGATCCCGAGTTTCGTCGTTGATATCCCGTGCATTTTCGATCGTACCTCCCAACGCGGTCACCGTCTGCCGAATCCGCCCAGAAGTAACGGATCGCCTTCGCAAAGGGCTATACAACATTTTAAATATTGACGCGCGTAAAATTTTTATACAACATGCGAAAATGCTGGCGCGATATCGGGAGGCTGCCAGTCCTGGGAGGAGAAAATGACCGACATGAAAAAACGGCCGACCGCCGATGCGGATGCCGTGGGTCATGCGCGCATCGGACATTTCCGCCGCGGCCAGGGACCTCGACGGGGTCAGGCATAGATCACCTTGGCCCCTGTCCTATCAAGCTGGCTGCGTATTGGGCCGGACAGGCCATCGTCGGTGATCACGACATCGACGCTCGACAGCGAAAAGGCCTTGGAGGTTCCGCTGACGCCCCATTTGCTCGAATCCGCAAGGAGGACAACGCGCCGGGCCATGCGCACGAGGTTTCGCTTGGTTCGCGCCATGTCTTCGTTCACGTCGACCACATCCAGTGACGAGTCAATCGCATGCGCTCCAACAAAGACCTGATGCGCTACCAAGCCGCCGAGAGCCGTGTCGGCATCGGTGATCAGCGTGCTTACCGTGTCCGGATAGACCCGGCCGCCGATCATGTGAACGTCGAGCCCGGGCCGATGCATCAGATGCTGCACGATATTCATCGCCGTGGCCGCGACCACGACATTGCTGAGCGGCGGTAACAGCATGGCAACCTGCATCAATGTCGAGCCGCCATCGAAGATGACCGATTGGTTGTCCTCGAACAGGTCTATCGCTGCCCGGGCGATGCGTTTCTTTGCATCGAGGTTTGTTTGCATCCGCCGGGCGAACGCGGCCGTGGTCGAATCCGTGGTCCGGGTCACCGCGCCTCCGCGGGTCTTGGTCAGCAGTCCCTTGCGATCCAGTATCTCGAGGTCGGAGCGCACCGTGACTTCCGACACGCCAAAATCGTCTGACAGGTCCTTGATGCGAACCTGCCCGCTGCGTTGCACTTCACCCAGGATCGATTGGCGTCTCTGCTCTGACAACATTGGCCTGTCCTTGCCCCCATGCGCCAAGCGATCGCCCTGGCCTCGGTTCACTCTACCAAAAATAGGCGAATTCGAAAGATTTCGAAAGATTGCATTTGTTATTTCTTTCGCAAACACTGGATCCAGGATTTTGAAATCAATCAATTGGAGAGTTTTGGACTCATGAGCCTCGGAACCAAGGTGCGCCTGGCGCGCCTCTTCTCACATCCATCGGGGAATCTTTTTGGCGGCGCGGTCGACCACTTTGTCGGCTATGGCGACGTGCGCAAAGGAGGTCTTGCCGACCTGCCGGGTGCGCTTGCACGCGTCATGGTAGGCAAACCCGACTACGTCAGCATCCAGCCTGGCACCGCGCGCCATCTGTGGCCGCAATATGCGGGCAAGGCTTCCCTGGTGATCCAGGCCGGCTGCTTCACCCCAGACGATCGCATCAGTGAGCTGATTGCAACGCCCGAGGATGCGGTGCGCGCCGGCGCCGATGCGTTGGCCGTGGCCATTCCGGTGCGCGGCGCGACCGAGGGAAAATACATACGCTGGCTGACCGATTCGGTGAACGCGGCGGCTCGTTACGGCATGCCGGTGGTGGCGCATATCTACCCTCGCGATTTCACCGACGGGGCAAAAATCGTCTTCACCCCCGACGAGATCGCCTATGCGGCACGCATCGGCTACGAGTCCGGCGTCGATGTGATCAAGATCGGTTACACGGGCGATTTCGAGTCGTTCCGAGAGACCGTTCGGACCTGCCCGGTGCCGGTTGTGATAGCCGGAGGTCCGAAGACCGACACGCTGCTCGGCGCCCTTCAGCAGACGGCGGACGCCATCCGTGCAGGCGCGCGCGGTGCCGTGGTGGGCCGCAATCTATGGGGGCACGGCGATCCGGAAAAGGCAGCGATCGCCTTTCGGGGCGTCATCCATGACGGCCTTTCGGCGCAAGACGCCTTGGCGAAGGCGGGTGCCTGAACGATGCCCGCCGTCCCTTCAATCCTCGGCTTCGGAGCTATTGCGATCGACGACATCGTCTATGTCGATCAGCCGTTGTCGGCGGGCAAGGGGAAGGTTTTGCAAAGTGCCCGAGCTTTCGGGGGAAACGTCGCGACGGCACTTGCCGCCGTCGCGCGGCTCGGCGGAAGCGCCGGGTTCGTCGGATGGCTGGGCAGTGCCGCCGACGACGCCGTGTTGTGCGATCTCGTTGCGAGCGGCGTTGAAACCGCGTTCGCGCCGCGCCACCCGCACGCGCGCCCGGTGCGCTCGCGGATCACCGTCGGTTCGGATGGGGAGCGGTTCATCGCGTACGACGACGAAGCGATGCTGGGCACCGCGCCGGACTTTCCGGACGAGGTTCTCAGCCGCGCGACTGTCCTGATCGTCGACAGTTACGGGATCGGGTCGCTGGATGTCGTGGCTCGGGCTCGCGATCTCGGCCTTGCGATCCTCGGCGATGTCGAATGGAGCCACGGCCCGGCCACCGAGAGACTGATCGGGCTCTGCGACCATCTCATTCTTCCGCTCGGCTTCGCGCGGACCGCCACCGGCCGCCAGGCTCCGGCCGAGATACTCGATGCATTGTGGTTGCCGTCGCGGTCCGCCGTGGTTCTGACGGATGGCGGCAGAGGCGTCTTCTATCGCGGACGCGACGAGACAGGGCTCTGGCACCTGCCTCCGCACCGGGTTGCCGTCGTCGACTCGACCGGCGCCGGTGACTGCTTTCATGGCGCCTATGCCCTTGCATTGACGCGCGGGGCCGACACCGCAGGCCGGGTCGCATTCGCGGCCGCGGCGGCGGCCCTTTCGATAACGGGGCGGGGCGGGCGCGAGGCGCTTCCGACCGACGACCAGGTCAAGGAACTCCTGGCATCGACGAACGCGCCGTCGGCAGTCGAACTGAAATATGCGCGGCTTGATACCGGAACATAGCCTGAACTATCCGAGGAAAATTTCGCAGGTGAACGTAAGCCGAGGACAATCATAAAAATCAATGGCTTAGGCTTGTGGAGGGAGGAATATGGCAGAAGTCGTTCTTGAGAATATCTGCAAGACATACGGGAACAATTTTCACGCAATCGACCAATTGAACCTGTCGGTCAAGGATGGCGAGTTCTTGATTCTCGTGGGGCCGTCCGGCTGTGGCAAATCCACCGCGTTGCGGATGATCGCGGGATTGGAGGACGTCACCAGCGGCAGCCTTCGGATCGGCGGGGTCGACGTCGTCGACATGCCGCCCAAGGACCGCGACATTGCGATGGTCTTCCAGAGCTACGCTCTCTACCCGCATATGACTGTGTTCGAAAACATCGGCTTTTCGATGCGGCTGGCAGGCAAGCCGAAGGCCGAGCGCAAAAAGCGCGTGGACGAGATCGCCAAAACCCTTCAACTGACGTCTCTGCTGGACAGCAAACCCGCGAACCTTTCAGGCGGACAGCGTCAAAGGGTTGCCATGGGCCGCGCCATGGTGCGCGAGCCGGCAGCCTTTCTCATGGACGAACCCCTTTCCAATCTGGACGCGAAACTGCGTGTTCAAATGCGCGCCGAAATCACCAGTCTGCAAAAGCAGCTCGGCGTAACGACCATATATGTGACCCACGACCAAACCGAAGCCATGACGATGGGCGACAGGGTCGCGGTGTTGAAAGGCGGCGTGCTGCAGCAGGTCGACGCACCCAAGAGACTCTATGAATCGCCGGTGAACGCTTTCGTTGCCGGCTTCATCGGGTCTCCTTCGATGAATCTTTTCGAGGCAACCCTGACGGGCGACGAACTGATGTCCGGCGCCTTGGCCATCCGGCTGCAGGATGCAGCCTTCGTGCGCAGGCCGGGCTTGAGGTCGTATGCGGGGCGCAAGGTCGTGTTCGGGATACGACCGGAGGATCTCTATGACAGCAGTCTCGAATCGGGCCGCAAGTATCAGACGATTCCGGCAAAGGTGACCTCGATCGAAGAACTCGGATCCGAACAAATCGTCCATCTCAACATCGATGCGGTCCGGGTGGACTCCGGCGACCCTGACGCGGTGCAGGATTTCGGCCTGGCGTCGAATGCGGTGGCGAAATTCGAACCGGTCAGCACAGTCCGCTCCGGCTCGGAAATCAGCTTGGCCCTGGATGATGCCAAGCTCCATTTCTTCGACCCCGAGACGCATCTGGCAATCTGAATATCAGCGATGAGACCCGCGGGCGAGGGTGAGGCGCCTGCGTAAGAAGACTTCTGAATAATCAGACGATCGGCCGCATTGTGCGGGCGAATATAAAGAAGGAGGAGAAAATGACGTTTCGTATTAAACCCGCGATGCTGAAAATAGCCGCGGCCGCATGGTTGCTTGGCGCAACCGGCGCCATGGCGGATACGACGCTGGAATTCACCCAATGGTG
>NZ_RZQP01000134.1:0-689 GCF_003998165.1 Mesorhizobium sp. M7A.F.Ca.US.007.01.2.1
CCTTCGTGGCCAATCCCGACGGCACCTACACCTATACGCTCAACAACGCCGATCCGGCGGTGCAGGCGCTGGATGCCGGCCAGACGCTGACCGAGACCTTCAACTACACGATGAAGGATGCCGACGGCGACACCGATACGGCAACGCTGACCATCACCATCAACGGCACCAACGACGTGCCGCAGATCGTCGTCGACCAGGGCAACCCGGCCGGCGCGCATGACCAGGTCTATGAAGCAGGTCTGGCGGCGGGTTCGGCGGCCGGCGACGGCAGCACGGTTGCAACAGGCACCTTCACGGTGTCGGACGCCGACGGGCTCGACGACGTGCAGAGCGTCACCATCGGCGGCGTCACGGTTGCCATTGGCAGCCTTGACGGTTCGGTCTTCCAGGGCGACCACGGCACGCTGCTGATCACCGGCTACAACCCGGCAACCGGCGTTGCTGCCTATCAGTACACACTGACCAGCACGACGACGGACGTTCCGGCAGTCACCGAGACCGACAGCTTCTCGCTCACCGTCTCTGACGGCACCTCGTCGTCGGCCCCGGCAGCCATCGTCATCGACATCGTCGACGACGTGCCGACGGCCCATGCCGACACCAACAGCGTTGTCGAGGGCGGGATCGTGCTCGGCAACGTGCTGAGCGACGGCACGGACGACGTGTTCGGCGCCGACGGTGCGGCG
>NZ_RZQP01000134.1:789-16712 GCF_003998165.1 Mesorhizobium sp. M7A.F.Ca.US.007.01.2.1
CATCGACATCGTCGACGACGTGCCGACGGCCCATGCCGACACCAACAGCGTTGTCGAGGGCGGGATCGTGCTCGGCAACGTGCTGAGCGACGGCACGGACGACGTGTTCGGCGCCGACGGTGCGGCGGCGGGCGGCGGCGTTGTCGGGGTCCGCGTTGCGGGCGGCGACACCACGACGGCGGTGACGACGGGCGTCAACACGGTGATCAACGGCAGCTTCGGCACGCTGACGCTGCAGGCCAATGGCAGCTACAGCTATGACGGCCTGCCCAACGTGGTTCCGCCGGCAGGCGCAACGGAGACCTTCGTCTACACCATCATGGACGGCGACGGCGACCTGTCGACGACGACCCTGACCATCAACCTGTCGGACAGCGGCCTTGCCGTCTCCAACGACGACCTGACGGTCAACGAGGCGGCGCTGCCGATCGGCAGCAACCCGTCGAGCACCGCCGAGACCATCGCCGGAACGGTCGCCGACAATGTATCGGGCGGCACCGGGCCCTACACCTACGCACTGGTGAGCAACGCCATCGGCGCGCACGGCACGCTGACCTTCAATGCCAACGGCACCTACAGCTACACGCTGACCTCGCCGGTCGACGGCGCCGACGCCAACAACGGCACCAACACCGTCAACAATGTCGAGACCTTCACCTACCAGGCCACCGACGCCAACGGCAACACGATCACCAACACCATCACCATCGACGTCACCGACGACGTGCCGACGGCCCATGCCGACACCAACAGCGTTGTCGAGGGCGGGATCGTGCTCGGCAACGTGCTGAGCGACGGCACGGACGACGTGTTCGGCGCCGACGGTGCGGCGGCGGGCGGCGGCGTTGTCGGGGTCCGCGTTGCGGGCGGCGACACCACGACGGCGGTGACGACGGGCGTCAACACGGTGATCAACGGCAGCTTCGGCACGCTGACGCTGCAGGCCAATGGCAGCTACAGCTATGACGGCCTGCCCAACGTGGTTCCGCCGGCAGGCGCAACGGAGACCTTCGTCTACACCATCATGGACGGCGACGGCGACCTGTCGACGACGACCCTGACCATCAACCTGTCGGACAGCGGCCTTGCCGTCTCCAACGACGACCTGACGGTCAACGAGGCGGCGCTGCCGATCGGCAGCAACCCGTCGAGCACCGCCGAGACCATCGCCGGAACGGTCGCCGACAATGTATCGGGCGGCACCGGGCCCTACACCTACGCACTGGTGAGCAACGCCATCGGCGCGCACGGCACGCTGACCTTCAATGCCAACGGCACCTACAGCTACACGCTGACCTCGCCGGTCGACGGCGCCGACGCCAACAACGGCACCAACACCGTCAACAATGTCGAGACCTTCACCTACCAGGCCACCGACGCCAACGGCAACACGATCACCAACACCATCACCATCGACATCGTCGACGACGTGCCGACGGCCCATGCCGACAGCGGCAATGTCAATGAAGGCGCGCTGCTGACCGTGACTGCTGCGGCCGGCGTTCTGATCAACGACGTGGCCGGGGCAGATGGTGCCACGATCGACGGCGTCCGGGCTGCGGGCGGCAACACGACAACGGCGGTGACGACCGGTGTCAACACCGACATTGCCGGCCTGCACGGCACGCTGCATCTCAACGCCGACGGCTCCTACACCTACCAGTCGACGGCCCACAGCATCAACGCGAACACCACGGACGTGTTCGTCTACACCATCAAGGATGGTGACGGCGACCTGTCGACGACGACGCTGACCATCAACCTGACGGACATCAATGACGCGCCCGTAGTCGCGAACACTCAGAACTGGATGTCGAGCGACCCGGCGCAGCAGACCTTGAGCACGCCCAGCTATCCGAATGGGTATCCGCTGCTGGTCTCCATTCCGACGGATGCGGACGGGGATAACCTCATCGTCACCGCTACGGGAACGATCCCCACCGGCACGTTCTATTTCAACGGCGTGACCTATATCGCCCTGACAGCCGGCACGGTGCTGTATAATCCGTCCGGCGGTATCAACCTGCTGGACGATCTGGTTTATCGGCCGACCGCATTGCAAACTGACACGGTCAACAACAACCTGTCGCTGGATGTCTATGACGGGCACACTCACGTTGCACAGACTGTTGGCATCCACGAAGTGCCGCCGACCAGCCTGCCCAGCGACACGTCGCAGATTGGCGATGGCAGCAGTCCGCTGACGTCGGGCAATGATCAGGTCACGACGCTTGCTCTGTCGCAAGCGACGGTAAACGCGATATTGGCGGATCCTCACAGCGCAACTGTCGTCGTCTATACCGATTTCCAAAAGACGCCGATTGATACGCCGATTGACCCTTCAGAGCGAAACCCAGGTGCGTTCGGAGATAGTAGCGCAGGGTCGCATCGTGAACAGGAGGTTCAGGTCGAGATCAGAATTGGCACCAATCACTTCGCCGTAGTAGAAGACGATTTGACCGCTGGGACCTTCGAGCAGACTTGGTTCTACGATCCGGCCACGGGTCAGATGAAGGCTACGGTCGACTACGATCACATCTTCCTTCTCGATGGCGCAGGCAATGCCACCGCTACGACGCTTGCCAGCTACTTGATCGCGCATCCGCCGGCAGCCGGAGACTCGTGGACCCTGTCCTACTTCGACAATGATGGCGGCAGTTGGCAGGCCCGCTCCGTCAATTTCTCCTTCTTCTCGCACAATCCTGGTGATCCCGGGATCACGGTGAACGGTGACCCAACGCTGGCCGACCAGATCTATGGAACGTCCGGTATCGACCAGCTCAGCGGTAATGGCGGCAATGACGTCATCGTCGGCCGGGGCGGCAATGACTTCCTCAGCGGCGGAGCCGGCAACGACCTGCTCAGCGGCGGCGACGGCAACGACCTTCTCATAGGAGGTCTCGGCCAGGACACCCTGACCGGAGGAGCCGGCGCCGATACGTTCCGGCTTGAGAATATCGACATCAAGGACCTCATCACTGATTTCAGCGGCGTGGGAGGACATGGCGACAAGATTGACCTGACCGCCCTGTTTGACACGGCGCCTGGAGGAGCCAATATCGGTGACTTCGTGAACTACAATGCGGGGACGGGTACGCTCAGTGTCGATGCCAACGGCAGCACCGGCGGCGCCAACTTCGTCGACGTGGCAACGCTGACGAACCTGCCCGCTGCCAACACGATCACGCTGCTCTACGACGACGGCATAACCCAGCATCAGACAACGGCAAACGTGGTGTAACGGCATAGCGCACAACCACGCGATTATGTTATACGTCGCTAATATTTAGGGGAGCTCAATATGAAACGTTCTGCAAGACTGCTTGTTTCCGCTGCGACGCTGTTGCTGGCAGTCGGGTCGACGGGGTATGCCGCCGATATCATCGAAGGTCCGACAGGCGATTATTGCCGTGTCGTCGGCACGTCCAATCTGGTCTTGAACGACAACATCGTCGATCTGAAGCAACAGGTGGTGAAGCTGATGGACGAGTCGGTTGCCGCCGCCAACAGCTCAGAGTGGATCAACTCGTCCCGGCCCGTCTTCGTCTGGGCATCGGAAGCCAAGGTCGCTTGCGGCAAGGCCTATGGCTACCTGAAGACGAACTACAAGGACGAAGACACCCTCAACAAATGCGAGTGTTTTCACGATCGCATGGTCGAGTACATGCACTGACCGGATAGGCGAACCCACGCCTGTTGGCCATCATGACAGCCGACGGATCCTTCCTGAAGGCGGTCGCGGGCGCGATCGTGTTGTTTGGCTTTGTCCAAACGGTCACGCCGGCCAGTGCCAACTGGCTGGAACGACCATCCGTGAAACCACAGCTTTCGTCCGGCCTGAAGCAACCAGTGCGCTGTGATCCGGCCACGGAGTGGACCCGGCAGACTTTCAAGGCGTTTGCCAGTTGCCAGGCATCGATCTATGGCCTGGAGCCGATGCTGGCGCATGCGGTGATGGAGATCGAAAGCGGCTTCGATCCCGACGTGCAAGGCGGTGACGGCGAAGTCGGCCTGATGCAGGTGATGCCGGCGACGGCCAGGATGCTCGGCTTTCGAGGTTCACTGGACGATCTGAGCGCGCCGGCGGCCAACATCGCGCTGGGGGTCAAATATCTTGCACGGGCCAACAGGCTCGCCGCGGGTGATCTCTGCACCACCGTCATGAAGTATCGCGCCGGGCACAATGAAAGCCGGTTCTCGGCCCTTTCAGTCCGCTACTGCCAGCGTGCGCGGGCAATCCTGGCAAGGGAAGGGATCGAAGTGACCGGCCCCTTGCCGGTGGCGACATTCGGCTTTTCCGCGTTTTCGCCAGGCGGGGAGGGTGGAGCCCCTGCCCAGGGAAAGGGCGTTTGCGTGCGCCGCGTGTTCGTGCCCGGGCCGCGATACATGAAATGCGCCGACTATCGAAGTGCCGGGCAAGCAAGGCAGATCAGGGCGCTCAGAGGCAGGCTTTTCGGCGGCTAAAAGAACTACAGACGGCACTGCAAGTCCGCCGTAACATGCGTTGAAGACCAGACCGGGAACAATATCCGGCGGCACATAGGGGTGGAGCATTCATGGAAGCTGGCCGACAGGTCCACCGTCCGCGGACATGGGCAATCGCCTTGGCGCTCGCCGCGATCGTGTCGGGCTGCCAGTCGAAGGGCGGCGTGTCCGAAGTGCTCGATCCGGCGGCGGTTACCGCGCCTGCCGGGCAGAACGGCGCCGCCGGCGCCGGTCCCGTCCAGGCGACCCAGTCGCTGGGCACCGGGTCGACCAAAGTCACGATGCTGCTGCCGCTGTCCGCCCCTGGAACGGCCGGGGAAAACGGCAGGAAGATGCTCGATGCGACCAAGCTGGCGATGACGGATATCGGCAACGGATTGCTGGCGCTGACGGTAGAAGATACCAAAGGCGACAGCGCACTGGCCGGCAAACTGGCGGTTACGGCCATTACGACGGGGTCTAAAGTCGTCATCGGCCCGACCGAGCTGCCGGCGGCCCAGCATATTGCCACGCTGTCGGGGTCGAAGCGGCCACCGGTCCTGGCGCTCGCCGACAATTTCGCCGGCGGCCCCGGGGTCTATGCCGTGCTCCTTGGCGAAGCGGACAGCGCCGCCGCGGGCGCCGCGGGACTGGCCGCGAAAGGCAGCAAGAAGTTCGTACTGCTTGTCGCGGATGGCCCAAACGCCGGCGCCATGGAGAAGCGGGTCGCAAACAGCCTCAGCATCTACGGCGCGGCGCTCGCGGTCACTCTCCGATATTCTGCCGGCGACGGCGCGAAGACGGTCGACGAAATGGGCTCACTCGTGGACGCCCCCGACGCCGTCATCGTCGCCAGCGGCAATGGCAGTCCGTCGCCTGTCCTTGCCGCCCTCAAATCGAAGGGCATTCCGGGAAAGACGATCTCCGTCGTCGGGACGAACCGTTGGCTGGAGCACCCCATGGATCCGCTCTTCGAGGGGGCGTTTATCGCCACGCTCGATCCAAGCGAAACCGGGCCGATCGCCGACCGCTTCAGGACGACATACAACTATCCGGCTGACGTCAATGTGGCCTACGCCTATGATATGGTTGCCCTGACGGCAGGGATTGCCAGCGCGGTCGGGCCCGATGGTTTCAGCAAAAAAACTCTCGAGAATCCAAACGGCTTTCGCGGGTCGACCGGCCTGTTCCGGTTTCGGGCCGACGGATCCAGCCAACGCTCGATGCCGTTCTATCGGATTGAAAAAGGTGCGCTCAAGCTGGTTGCCAAATCGACGTCGGGTTTCTGACCGGCGCAAATCCCTGGGATCCTGTTCAAGCTGATGGCCAGGCCGGGCCGCAGCCGCTTGGCGATCGCACTTGGAAGCCTCCTGCTCCTGGCCGGGATCCTGCTGATCATTCAGGGCGGGGCGTTGCTTTCGGTCGATCAGCCTGTCCGTGCCCGGTCGCCAGATGTTGACGATACCCAGCCTATCCGGCCGGTTGCCCGGGTTGCCGGCGCACAACGCCTGGAGCCGGCGCGCAAGGTTGCTCAAGACCTGATCGCTCCGCCACGGCTTGGTCCAGCTGAGATCGAACGGACCGAGCCCCGTCCGCCGCTCAGCGAGCTCGGTCTCGCCGTGCCCCCGAAATCGCCGATGCCCAGGGATTGGCGGGAGGTCTTGCTCTACCGCCCGGTTGCCACATCATCGGCGATGTTCGAAGCCATGGGCCGCAAGGTGGTCATCAGCGGAGTGCGAGGCATCGATCTCGACAGCTCCTGCTCGTTTCATGACGTCACCTGGCCTTGCGGCGTGCGCGCCCGCGCCGTTTTCAATTCCTGGCTGAGGGGACGTGCACTGCACTGTTTCGTACCGCCGGACGTCGAGCGTTTTGCCGTCGCCGCACCGTGCAAGCTGGGCAAGCAGGATGTTGGCGCCTGGCTTGTCTCCAACGGCTGGGCCACGGCGCTGCCGAGCGGCATCTACGGCAAGGCGGAGGCGACAGCCAGGGACGCGGAGATGGGCATGTTCGGCCCGGCACAATAGGCTGTCATTCAATCCCTGATGTTTTGTTTGTTAACCGCCACGGGCGCAGCCTTGATGGGGTCATCGCGCAATCGATTAAATTGCAATGTTCCTTGAAACTGAAATTGCAACACACCGGCCTTATACAAGTCCATCCACAGGAGATCGGCCAGTGACAAAGACTATGGCGAGTACCACCGACCAGGCATGGAAAGGCGTCGCTTTGCTGACCTTTCTGGGAACCGCTGCAATCCTGGGCGTTTCCGTCGGTCTCAATTATCTGCTTCTGTTCTCCGAGGCGCTGACGCCATTTGGGCGCAGCATGGTCACGGCAATCCTGTTGCCTGTTGTTCTTGGTGTTCCGCTTTTTCTGTTCGTTGGATTGAAACAGATCGAGCTTCGTCGCTATCGCCGGGAACTCGACAAGTCGGCAACCTTCGACACCACGACCGGCTGCCTGAACGGAGCGGTCTTCACGTCGATGGTCGAAAAAAGAACCGCAAGGCCGTCGGTGCCGGGGCCGAAATCCGGCGCCTTCCTGGTCATCCATTCGGAGCATCTGCGGTCCATCAACCTGCGCTTTGGTCTTGAATGGGGCGATCAAGCCTTGCGGCTCATAGCCTCAACCATACAATCGTCAGTGCGCGCGGAGGATCTGGTTGGACGTATGGGGACGTCGATGTTCGGGGTTTTCCTCGCCGGCGCGACCGAAGCAGAAGCCAGGGAAATCGGCGAGCGTATCAGGGCGCGCATCGCACAAGTCTATTTCGCGCCAAAAGGCACCGAGGATGCCTTGACGGTCAAGGTCGGCGGCGTGGTGTTCGAGAACCAGGTGGAGTTCGCGGACATGTTCCGGTCCGCCGAGCAGCGCATGGCCGGCGTCCAGGACGGAGCCGCGTTTGAGCTGACGCATCTCCATAGCTGATAGTCGCCGGGAACCGGAGCCAGGGGAATTGTCGGACGCGGACGCCCTCACGCTGCCGGCGGGGTAACCCGTGAAGACGCCGCCCAGGTTTCGGCGATGGCGACGATCGCCGCGTTGATCGGTCCGCTCGGGATCGCCGGCATCACCGAGGCGTCGACGACAAAGGCATTGTCGAAGCCGTTCAGCCGCAAGTCGGGATCGACGACGGCCTCGGTGTCAAGACCCATCCGGCAGGTGCCGGCCGGATGGTGATGGGTGGAAGCAGCCCTGGCGATGAAAGCATCGAGTTCGGCATCGGACCGAACCGGTGCACCTGGCAGGATCTCCGTATCGCGCCATTCGTCCAGGGCCGCATGATGGCCGACCATGCGCGCCCGGTTCAACGCCATCCTGAATGTCGCGCGATCGTGTTCGGTTTCCAGATAATGCGGGTCGATGACCGGCGCATCGTTGCGGCCAGGGCCGCTCGGTGTGATGCGCCCGCGGCTTGTCGGATGGGTGACGCCGCAAAGGATGGTAAAGGCCGAGCCATAAAGCGGGGCATTCAGGCCCTCGGCCGCCGACGGAGCGACGACGCAGGCGAGCACGATATCGGGACTTCCCGTCGAGCGGGTCGGGTCGTCGCTGTGCAGATACATCAGCGATTCGGAGTGCTGCAGGCGGGAAGGCGGCACCGGCTTTTTGGTGCTGTAGACATTTCCAAGAGCCAGCAGATGATCCTGTAGGTTGCGGCCCACCTCGCTGCGATCGGCAAGGCAGCGTATGTCAGCCTGCTTCAGCGTATCCGGGCAACCAATGCCCGACCGCATGAGGATGAGCGGCGTGGACACGGCGCCGGCGCAAAGGACAATCCGGTCGGCACAGAGCGTTCTGGTCTGGCCCTCGCAGACCACGCTCACGCCCGTGACCTTGTGGCCGTCCAGCACCAGATGCTCGACCTCGTGGCCTGCGAGCAAGGTCAGGTTCGGCCGCGCCATGACCCGCGGCGGCAGATAGGCGTCGGCGACGCTCAGGCGCTTGCCGTCGCGTATGTTGAGTGAATTGGGGCTGGTGCCGACCAGCTCGCCGCTGTTGTGGTCGCTCAGGGCGGGAGCCCCCATGGATCGCCCGGCGGCGATGTAGGCACGCACGACCGGACTGACCTCGGCGTCCGGCAGATAGACGTCCAGCGGGCCGCTCTTGCCGCGTGTTGGCCCGTCGAAAGCGGTGAAGGCTTCGCTGCGGATGAAGCCCGGCAACAATCCCCGATAGGACCAGCGCTCGCCGCCGGCCTGTGCCCAGGATTCGAAATCATCGGCATGGCCGCGCACATAGGCCATTGCATGCAGGCAGCTCGAGCCGCCGACTATCCTGCCGCGCGGCCATTCATGGACGCGGTTGGCGGTGAAGGGCTGGGGCACGGTCCGGTAGCTCCAGTCGTAGGCGCGGCCCTGGAGCATCGTCCATTTCAGCGGGTCGGCGATGTCGGGATCGGCCGGCATCGTCCCGGCTTCGATGAGGCCGACCTGGCACGACCGGTCTTCACTGAGACGGCTGGCAACAACCGAGCCAGCGGATCCCGCGCCGATGACCAGCACGTCGAAATGACGTTTCAATTTGAAATTCCCCGCACAGGCTCGATGTCAGAGGTGATGCGATCACGCGGCAAAGGCGCCGGCATTCGACCGTTCCATGATCTGTCTCTGCACCGACAGAAGGTGCGCGCGCATTGCGGCCTCTGCCGCTTCGGGGTCGCGCTGCGAGATCGCTTCGGCGATCAGGCGATGCTCGCCGTCGCGGTGGGCGATCCGCTTGGGGCAGGTGGGTGCCGCGGTGCGCGCAACCTTCACTCGCGCATCGACACCGACCTGGCGCAGCATCTTGTAGAATTCCGCGGCGAGATGGTTGCGGGCCGCGGCAACGATCGCGAGATGGAAAGCGAAATCGACCTCACCCGACGGGGCGTTCTCCGGCGTGGTTGCCGCGTCGAGGATCCGCGCCGTCTCGAAAGAGGAGGCGCGCAGCGACGCCAGTCGGGCAAGGCCCGGCTCCATGATCAGGCGCAATTCCAGGACCTCGATCGGATTGGTTACCCTGACCAGTTCCTCGCCATATCTCGGAAGGGCGGTCGGCGCCCGCCTGGCGCGCGCCGGTTTGAGGTCGCCCGAAAGGCGCAGCACTTCAAGCGCCTTGCGAAGCTGATGGCGCTTGACGCTCAGATGTTCCGCAAGATCGCGCTCGGACGGAAGCTTGCCGCCGCCCTGCTGCAACTGGCGGACCGCGGCGATGATGTCGTCGAGATCAGATGGTCCGACCTGCGGCTCGAATGCGCTCAAAACCAAATCTCCTGTCCGATCGGCAGACCGCCGACTCAACGTCCCGACATCATATTGTGACACGAAAACCTGTTCGACGGCACTCAACCAATTCAACCAATCTACAACTGTACGCAATGGTTGACAACACCAGTTGCGCGATGGTTGACTGCCCATGTCGACGGTTGCCATCGCGGCAGACGTCTTTCTCCCGAGGATCACGCATGCCGGCTGGCGAAACCTTTGACTACGTCATTGTCGGTGCGGGATCGGCCGGCTGCGTGCTGGCGAACCGGCTGAGCGAAGACCCTGCCGTGTCGGTGCTTTTGTTGGAGGCGGGGGATTGGGACCGCGATCCGATGATCCACATCCCGCTCGGCTGGGGCAAGATACTGACGGAACGCCGCCACGACTGGATGTATTTCTGCGAGCCCGAGGCCAATGTCGGCGGCCGCAAGGTCGAATGCGCGCGCGGCAAGGTCATCGGCGGCTCTTCCTCCACCAACGCCATGGCTTATGTGCGCGGCAATCGCGGCGACTACGATCGCTGGGCGGCAAGCGGCCTGACGGACTGGTCGTTCGACAAGGTGCTGCCCTACTTCAAGAAGCAGGAGCGCTGGGAAGCGGGCGAAAGCCGGTACCGTGGCGGCAGCGGGCCGCTGAACACCCAGTTCTGCCGCTACAAGGACGAACTGATCGATGCCTTCGCCACAGCCAGCCGTGATGCCGGATACCCGCAGACCGATGACTATAACGGCGCCATACAGGAAGGCTTCGGCCGGCTGCAGATGACAATTGCCAACGGCCGCCGCTGCTCGACCGCAACCGCCTATCTGCGGCCCGCCATGCGGCGCGGCAATGTCAAGGTGCTGACCGGCGCGATGGCGACGAAGATCCTGCTCAGGGATGGCCGCGCAGCCGGCATTGCCTACACCAGAGGCGGGGCGAGCCATGAAGTTCTGGCGCGGCGCGAAGTTCTGCTTGCCGGCGGCGTCATCAACACACCGCAGCTGATGATGCTGTCAGGCATAGGCGACAGCGGCGAGCTGGCGGCGCATGGCATCGAGACGAAGGTCGATCGTGCGCAAGTCGGCAAGAATCTGCAGGACCACGTTTCGGTCATCCTGATGTATCGGCGCAAACAGCCTGGACCGTTTCTCAAGATGATGCGGGCCGATCGTATCGGGCTGGATTTCGTCAGGACTTATCTCACCGGAAAGGGCTTTTCGGGAGATGTGCCTGGCGGCGTCGTGGCATTCCTGAAAAGCGACACAAGCCGGCCGTTGCCGGACGTACAGCTGCTTTTCACCGCCGCGCCGCTTGGGGCATGGCCTTACATGTCGCCGTTCAAGGCGCCGTTCGCCGACGGCTTTGCGACCCGTATCGTTGCGGTGCAGCCGGAGAGCCGCGGCAGCGTCAAGCTGGCGTCGAGCGATCCGGTCGCCGCGCCCCTGATCCATCAGAATTTCCTGTCCTCGCAGCGCGACTGGCAGTCGCTTCGCGCCGGCTTTCGTGTTGCGCGCAACCTTGCCAGCCAGCCGTCCATGACCCCGTTCGTCGGCGCGGAGTTCTTCCCCGGCCCGAAATGCGAGAGCGACGAAGAGATCGACGAGCATATCCGCAAGACCTCGATCACCGTGCATCATCCGGCCGGCACGTGCCGCATGGGCGTCGATGCAGAGTCGGTGGTCGATCCGGAATTGCGGGTGCGCGGCATTGCCGGGCTTCGTGTCGTGGACGCCTCGGTCATGCCCGACCTCGTTTGCGGCAACATCAATGCGGCGGTCATCATGATCGCCGAAAAGGCCGCGGATCTGATCCGCAGCCGCGCTCAACAGAGCGTGGCTGCCTGATAAGGCGGCCGGAATGCAACCAAAGTCTTTTGGTTGAGACTGAAAAACTGCGTTGGTTGGACTGTCATGCACGTCAGCATGGCCGTGACGAAGCGGTTTCACGCCCTGATTGTGAGCTGAATTTCGTGCATTTCCAGGCTGTTTCTGCCTATTTCTGGGCATTTGCCTCTCAAGAATGCACCTCAACCAAAAACTTATAAAATTCGCAATTTGGGTATTGTCGAGCAAAACCAATGCGAATACGGTTGAGTTGGTTAGAAGTATTTTCTTCGTGACGAGAGGTGTCCGATATGTCCCTGGCGCAACCAGCTAACGATGTGCTCACCAACAAGAAGGCGGCACTCAAGGGCCTCTATGACGCCCTCTACGCAAAGAACATGTTTCCGTTCTGGGCGACGTCGGAAGGCGTCGACCATGACGAGATCAAGCAGTTGATGGCGACGTCGAAAGCCGTTCCCTTCGTGTGGTCCTATTCGGACATCGAGCCGCTGCTCCAGCGCGCCGCCGAACTGGTGACCATGGACGACAGCGAGCGCCGTTCGCTGATCCTCGTCAATCCCGGTCTTGCACCCAAGCGTGCATCGGTCAGCACCATGTACACCGCCTACCGCTTGAACGATCCCGACGAGATCATGCCGCCGCACAAGCACTCGCCGAGCGCCATCCGCTTCGGCCTGACGGGCAAGGGCAATTTCACCGGCGTCGAGGGCGAAGACGTGGTCTTCGGCCCGGGCGACATGGTGCTGACGCCCAACGACGCCTGGCACAATCATGGCACCGTTGGCGGCGAGCAGGCGGTCAACCTGTCGGTGCTCGACCTGCCGCTGGTCGAAACGCTGCATGCCGTCCATTTCGATCACAAATACACCGAGATGGTCGACGGCAAGGAAGTCGAGAAGAAGGTGCAGACCGCCCGCTATCCCAGCGACTACTCACAGCGCATCTATGGCGAAGGTGGCCTGATGCCGCGTTTCGTCGACCACAAGCGCGGCGGCGGCCTGTCGTCGCCGATGTATGTCTATCGCTGGGAGAAGATGGAAGCGGTTCTCGACGCCCACAAGGATTGGGATGGCGACCCCCATGAAGGCATCGTCATCGACTATGTCGATCCGACGACCGGCGGACCCGTCTTCCACACCATCAATTTCTACGTGCAGATGCTGCGCCCCGGCGAGAAGACCTTGCCGCAGCGCGAGACCGCCAGCCTGCTCTTGGCGCCGTTCCGCGGCAACGGCCATTCGATCATCGACGGCAAGCGCTATGACTGGAACCAGTTCGACACCATCGCCATACCCGGCGGTTCCTGGGTCGAGCATGTCAACGGCTCGTCGAGCGAGCCGGTGATCTTCTTCGGCGCCACCGATGCGCCGACGCAGAAGGCGCTGCTCCTCTACAAGCGCTGGGGCCGCAACCAGGCCGGCGATCTGCTCCGTCTCGTCTAGTTCCGGTCCTCCGGCAGGCAATGTCCGCGCCGCCATTGGCGGCGTGGACATCGAAATGGAATTTCAGCAGCAAGGGCGTATGCATTTGGTTTCGGCGTTCAACACAAAGCAGATCGGCCATGTCGACTGCCCAGGCGGCGGTCAGGTCTGGGTCGACGGCAACATCCTCTATATCGGCCACATGCGGCCGCCGAGCGGCACGACGCTGGTCGACATTTCCGACCCGCGCAATCCGCGCAAAATTACGACGATCGATGTCCCGCCCGGTTGGCACTCGCACAAGGTGCGCGCCAAGGACGGACTGATGATCATCAACCACGAGCGCTTTGGCGACGCCGGCCCGGCTGATTTCGGCGGCGGACTGGCGCTCTACGACACCACCAAGCCGGCACAGCCGAAGCTCATCTCGAAATGGATAACCGGCGGCAAGGGCGTCCACCGCTACGACTTCGACGGCCGTTACGCCTACATATCGCCGACCGCCGACGGTTATGTCGGCAACATCGTGATGATCCTCGACCTGATCGATCCCGCGAAGCCGGTCGAGGTCGGACGCTGGTGGATACCGGGCCAGTGGACCGGGGGCGGCGAAGAGTATCCTTGGCACGACTATGTCACGCCGCGCTGTCACCATCCGCTGCGAATGGGCGACAGGCTCTATGTCAGCTACTGGCATCATGGCCTGTTCATCCTCGACATTTCGGACATCACCAAGCCGAAGCTGGTCTCGCACGTCAATTCGAGCCCGAGCTTTCCGCATCCCACGCACACCTGCCTGCCGATTCCACAGCCGCTCAAAGGCCGCAACATCATGGTGGTGGCGGACGAGGATGTCGCCAAGCTTCGGCCATCGCCGCCGGCCTTCACCTGGATTTACGACATCACTGACGAGACCAACCCGTTGCCGATCTCGACCTTCCAGGTGCCAGGCCTCGACACGGACGGTTCACCGCAGCCGCAGATGACCGGCTGCCATCAGCCTTCCGAGCGGTTCAATGGCACCGTCATTCCGTTTGCGTGGTTCGCGCAGGGGCTGCGCCTCGTCGACATCGCCGATCCGTTCGCGCCAAAGGAAGTCGGTCATTTCATGCCCGACGCGCCGGAGGGCGCGGAGCGTTCCTCGTCCAACGACGTGACCATCGACGACCGCGGCATCGTCTACCTGATCGACCGAATCCGCGGCGTCGACATCATCGAAACCAGCGTTCTCTAGGGGGATATGTTGAGCGACAGCACGCGAAAATCCGCCAGCCACTACGCCATCGGCAACAAGAACCCGAACCTGCCGTTTCATCCGGCGGTGCGTGCCGGCGATTTCATCTTCGTCTCGGGCCAGGTGCCGAAAGACGAGAACAACAACATGATCAGCGGCACGATCGAAGAAGAGACGCTGGCGACGCTGAAGACCATCGCGCGCGTCATCGCGCATGAAGGCGCGACGCTGTCGGATGTCGTGCGGATCACCACCTATCTCGAGGATACGCGCGATTTCGGCCGCTACAACAAGGCGTTCCTCGAAGGGATCGGCGACGCCGTTCTGGCGCGCACGACCGTCGAGGCAAAAGCGGTCATCAACACCAAGATCGAAATGGACGCCATCGTCTACAAGCCGCTGCCGGCGAGCAAGTAGGCCCTGGACACTAGCGAGGAGACGACATGTACAAGCTGTTAGGCCGCCAGACATCAGGCAACGTCCAGAAGGTGCTCTTCATGCTCGAAGAGCTGGGAGCGTCCTACAAGCGCGAGGATTATGGCCGCCAGTTCGAGAACACGCAGACGGCGGAATACAAGGCGCTCAACCCGACCTCCAAGGTGCCGACGCTGGTCGACGGCGACACCGTGATCTGGGAGTCCAACACCATCCTGCGCTATCTCGCGGCATTCGGCGGCGAACAGTTGAATGGCGCTACGCCGGCGGAAAAGACCGAGGTCGAGCGCTGGATGGACTTCCTGCTGGCTGCGGTCAATCCGGGCTACCTGGCGGCCTTCAAAGGCGCCAAACTCACGCCCGAGGAACAGACCGCCGAATACAAGGAGCAAGTGAAGGACCTTGTCGCGCAGCTCAAGATCATCGACGGCCATCTGGCCGGCAAGGACTTCCTGGCGCTCGGCAAGCTGACCCTTGCCGACATTGCCTGCGCGCCGATCCTGAAGCGCTGCGTCGACTTCAAGATCGACCGGCCGTCAATGCCCGATCTGGAGCGCTGGGTGGCCGCGATCGCCGCTCGGCCGGCCTTCAAGGCGGCAACCACTGCTGCTCCCGCAAAGGCCGCATGATGATCAAGCGCGCCGCTCTCATCGGACTGGGAACGATGGGTCCAGGCATCGCCGCGCGGCTTTCGCGCGGCGGGCTCGATGTGACGGCGTATGACGTTTCGCCAGGGGCAATCGAGCGCGCCCGCGGCATGCTCGATCTTGCCGGCGGCGTGCTCGACCGTCTCGACATCGAGGCGCCCGGGACTGGTGCCGGCAAAGTGCGTTTCGTCGAGACGATTGCCGAGGCCGTCGATGGCGCCGAACTGGTGATCGAGAACGTGCCCGAGAATATCGACATCAAGGCGCAGACCTATCGTGACATCGATCCGCTGATCGGCCCGTCCGTCATCGTCGCTTCCGACACGTCGGGCATCCCGATCACCAAGCTGCAGGCGCATATCTCGCATCCCGAGCGGATGGTCGGCATGCACTGGTCGAACCCGCCGCACATCATCCCGATGATCGAGGTGATCGGCGGCGAGAAGACCGCGCCTGAAACCGTGGCTGTTATCCGCGATCTCATCCGCTCGATCGGCCTGCTGCCGGTGGTGGTGAAGAAGGACGTTCCAGGCTTCGTCGAGAACCGCGTGCTCTATGCGCTGCTGCGCGAGGCGGTCGATCTTGTCGAGCGCGGCGTCATCGAGCCGGAAGACCTCGACACCTGCGTGTCGTGGGGCATAGGC
>NZ_RZQP01000135.1:0-16606 GCF_003998165.1 Mesorhizobium sp. M7A.F.Ca.US.007.01.2.1
GGGACATTGGGTGTGGGTGCTCGATCGCGGCGGCGTCGTCGAGCGCGACGCGATGGGAAAGCCGCTCAGGCTGATGGGTGTGCAGACCGACATCTCCAAGCAGAAGGCCGCCGAGGCCGAACTCGAGCAGGTCAATGTGCGCTTCCGCCTGGCGCTCGCCGCCAGCGGCACCGGCATCTGGCACCACGACCTCGCGGGCGGCAAAAGTTATTGGGACGAACGCACCAGGGAGATTTTCGGGCTCGTCTCCGACACCGCCGAAGTCGAGCGCGACCACTGGTTCGGCTATCTGCATCCGGACGACAAGGAGGCCGCGTCGCGCGCGCATCTGGTGCCGCTCGAAACGGACAAGGTCACCGCCGTGCAATACCGCATCGTGCGGCGCGACGGAGAGGTCCGGCACATAGAATCCCTGCTGCGTTTCATCGCCGACCCGCAAATCCGGGACCGCCGGCTGGCGGGGCAGATCCTGGGCACGGTGCGCGATATCACCGAAGACAAGCAGCGCGAGCAGGAGCTTGCCTATGCGGCCCGCCATGACGCGCTCACCGGTCTCTTGAACCGCGCCGCGTTCGACCGGCTGCTGGCCGATCATATCGCGGCCGCGCGGTTGCTGCCGCTTTCCGTGTTCTATGTCGATCTCGACTACTTCAAGGCGCTCAACGATTTTGCCGGCCACGCGGCCGGCGACCTGGCACTGAAAAGCGTTGCGCAAGGCATTCTGGGCTGCCTTCCCGCGACGGCGCATGCCGCGCGCCTGGGCGGTGACGAGTTCGCGCTGCTGATGCCCAATTGCGATGCGGCGCAGGCCGGGCGGCTGGCCGACGCGGTACTTGCCGCGGTTCGCGATGCCGAACTTGGATCGACGGCCACGTCGCGCAAGCTGGCGGCCTCGATCGGTATCGCTTTCGTCGATGACGCCGACACGACGGTGGCCGACGCGCTAGCCTGTGCCGACGACGCCTGCTACGCGGCCAAGGCCGCCGGGCGAAACCGATTTGCCGTCTTCTCCACCGATACGGCATCGGGTTCGGGTGGCCTCAACGCGGCGCGCATCGTCGCCGATACGGTCGATGCCATGGAAGACGGCAGGCTGAAGCTGTTTGGCCAGGAAATCCATCTTCTGGGCCGCCCCTGGCAGGAAAGCCGCCATGTCGAAGTCTTGGCCAGGCTCGCCGCACGCAACGGCCGGCTGGTGCCACCCGGCGAGTTCATTCCGGTGGCCGAGCGGTTCGGCATCGCGTCGCGGCTCGACCGCTGGATCATCCGCACCGCGCTGTCGCGGCATGGTGCCGCCTTGCGTTCGGGGGCGCTGACGCTTGGCTTCAATCTGTCGGCGCAGACGCTGAGCGATCCGCAGCTTTGGGACTTCGTCGACAGCGTCATAGAAGAAACCGGGGCGCCGCATTCGGGCATCGGCTTCGAGATCACCGAAACCGCCGCCGTCACCAATTTCGATGCCGCCGAACAGTTCGTGCGCAAGGCGCGCGAGCGGCGTTGCCGGGTCGGCCTCGATGATTTCGGAGCCGGCATGAGCTCGTTCGAATATCTCCGGCGGTTCCCCGTCGACACGATCAAGATCGACGGTTCCTTCATCGAGCACATCACGCAAAGCCGCTTCGACCGCGAGATCGTGCTGGCCATCACCAGCATTGCCCGTAGCCTCGGCTGCGACGTGGTCGGTGAGAAGATCGAACGGCAGGACACGCTGGCCATGTTGAGCGACATGGGGGTCGCCTTCGGCCAGGGATTTTTGCTGCACCAGCCGGAGCCGCTCGAGCGAATTGTCGCGCGCGCAACCAAGGGAGCGACGGCCCGCAAGGCATCGTGATCCGGGTGCGGCGAGTTTCAGGCCAGGCCGGACTGGCCTGAAACTCGACACTTTCTATCCGGTTCGCCGCGCCGTCGATTGCGGAAACTCCAGCACTCCAGCCTCGGGTCGCCTGTGCTGCGCCTCCGTCACCGCTTCGATCAACAGATCGAGCGCGTCACAGGCGGCACGGCTCGTCTCGTCATTGCCCTGCAGATAATGATAGGCGCGTTCGAGGTGGATGCGGGCGGCTGAAAAATCGCTGGTCAATGGTCCCTCCATGATCCCGCCCTGAAAAGAGCTTGCCGGAGACGAGGGAACGCCGGGTAAATATCCACAAGCGGCTTTTATTCAAATGCCGCCGAATGTTGTGAGCAGGCGCGCGGCGTTGAAGCTGCCGATCTCCCCTACGAGGGGGGAGATTGGCAGTTTCAACGCCGCACAGCTACACTGCGGCCCCTTGCGCAAGGTGACATCGATGATCGTCCAGGCCTGCATCAACGGCGCGCGTCCGCGCGATTTCCACCCGAAGCTGCCGCTGACTGCCGAGGCAATGGCCAGCGATGCGGAAGCCTGCGTCGCCGCTGGAGCGGCCGAACTGCATATCCATCCGCGCGGCACCGACGGACGCGAAAGCCTGGCAGCCGTCGACGCCACGGTGCTGGCGGTGCGCCGGACCTGCCCGGGAACACTGGTTGGCGTGTCGACCGGCGCCTGGATCGAGAACGACGTCGAGCGGACCCGCGCGGCGATCGCCGGCTGGCGAGACCTGCCTGACTATGCTTCGGTCAACCTGTCCGAACCGGATGCGCCCGCCGTGATGGAGTTGCTGCGCCAGCGTGGTGTAGGCATCGAGACGGGGCTTGCCGTCGTCGCCGATGCCGAGCGCTTCGTAGCGCTTCCCGGCCACAACCAGGTGCTGCGCAATCTGATCGAGATCGACATCCCCGATCTGTCCGCTGCACTCGATGAAGCGCATGGCATCGCCGCCGTACTCGAGCGCGCCGGGGTACGGCGGCCGATCCTGCTGCATGGCGTCGACACGACTGTCTGGCCCCTCGTCGAGCTTGCGCATCGCCAGCGCTGGTCGACACGGGTCGGTCTGGAAGACGGCAAGACGCTCGCCGATGGCAGGACGGTCAAGGACAATGCGGAAATCGTCGCTGCCGCCGTGGCGATCTTTCGCGGTGCGCCCGTCGTTGCCTCATAGGCAAGCGGCTTGACGTCTCCGTGCGTGCGAAGGTCTCACGACAAAGGTCGTCGCTCTCCGGCATCCAGCAACCATTGCCGCACGGCTTGCGTCGGCTCGGGGTGGCGCTGTTTTCTCGGCATCACGACATAAAAATCCTGCGTGCCGCGCATTTCGCCGCTGACGGGCTGAACCAGACGGCCGGCGGCGAGGTCGGCGGCGACGAGAAAGCGGCTGGCCAGCGCAATGCCCTGGCCGGCCACCGCCGCGTCGATGGCGAGGCCGGTCTGGTTGAAGCGCATGCGTTTGAGTTCGGTCGTCATCTTCAGGCCGACCGCCTTTTCCATGAATTCCGGCCACAGATTGTGGGCATCGTGCAGCAGTGCGTGGTGCTGGATTTCGGAGGCCGCGATCTCGATCGCGCCGGCCGGCAGCAGGGCCGGGCTGCACACGGCGACGATCTGCTGGGGAAACAACAGGTCGACGACCAGCCCGGCGCCGAAGGGTGGGCGGCCCTGCCTGACCGCGATGTCGACGCCGTCGGCCTGGAAGCTCGACAGGCTTTCGCTGGCCAGCACGCGCAGGTCGACCAGCGGGTTGTGCGCGACGAAGTCGTGCAGCCTCGGGATAAGCCATTTGGTGGCGAAGCTCGGCGTCACGCTGATCGTCAGCCGCGCCGGCTCGGGACGAAGCAGCAGCGTCGCCTCCGAGATCAGGTCGAAGGCGCGGCGGATGTTGGGGACATAGGCGCGGCCCTCATCGGTCAGCGCCAGGCCGCGCGGCAGCCGCTCGAACAGCTTCGTGCCGAGATCGGCCTCCAGCCCGCGAATGTGCTGGGCGACCGCCCCTTGCGTGACGTTGAGCTCTTCGGCCGCGATGCGGAAGTTGAGATGACGCGCCGAGGCTTCGAAGGCGCGCAGCGCATTCAACGGCGGCAAGCTGAGGAAGGTTTCGGGCATGCAGTAGTTTTTCTACAGGTTGATTTCAGGCATTCTGGTTCGAACCGACGGGGAAAACCAGCTATATCGACGCTCAACTCCCGAAAACACCGCTTGCGGTGCCCGCAAACCTGAGAGGAAAATCCGATGAGTGTAGAAAAAGTAGCTGTGGTGGTGGCCGGCGGCAGCGGCATGGGGGCGGCGGCGGCCAAGCGGCTGGCGGCGGACGGCTTCAAGATTGCCATTCTTTCCTCTTCGGGCAAGGGCGAGGCGCTGGCCAAGGAGCTTGGCGGGCTCGGCGTCACCGGCTCCAACCAGTCGAACGACGATCTGCAGCGCCTCGTCGACCTGACGCTGGAGCGCTATGGCCGCATCGACGTGCTGGTCAACAGCGGCGGCCACGGGCCGCGTGCGCCGATCCTCGAGATCACCGACGAGCAATGGCACACCGGCATGGACGTCTACCTCCTCAACGTCATCCGGCCGGTGCGCATCGTGGCGCCGCAGATGGTCAAGCAGAAGGGTGGGGCCATCATCAACATCTCGACGGCCTGGGTGGTCGAGCCGAGCCCGATGTTCCCGACGTCCGCCGTGTTCCGCGCCGGCGTTGCCGCCTACACCAAGATCTTCGCCAACACCTATGCCGCCGACAATGTGCGCATGAACAATGTGCTGCCTGGCTGGATCGACAGCCTGCCGGCCACCGAAGAACGCCGCGACAGCGTGCCGATGCAGCGCTACGGCACTTCGGAAGAGGTCGCCGCGACCATCGCCTTCCTGGCGTCGGAGGGCGCCGGCTACATCACCGGCCAGAACATCCGGGTCGACGGCGGCATTATACGCGCTATTTGAGGGCGTCGGCCGGGAGGGGATTCCGGCATCTCACCCCAAGGAGCAAATAATGCGGCTTTTGATACTCGGCACCGGCTGGATGGCGCAGGAACATGCCCGGCGCTTCAGCGCCATCGAGGGCGTCGACATTGTCGGCGCAGTCGATGTCGATCCGGCGCGGGTTGGCGAGTTCGCCGACAGCTTTGACATTCCCAACCGCTTTACCGCGCTGGAGGAGGCGCTGGCATGGGGCGAGTTCGACGCGGTGGCCAATGTCACGCCCGACCGCATCCACCACCCGACCACCATGGCGCTGATCGCCGCCGGCAAGCCGGTGCTGTGCGAAAAGCCGCTGGCCGAAAACTTCGGCAAGGCGACCGAGATGGCCGATGCCGCCGAGGCCGCCGGCATCGTCAACATGGTGAACCTCACCTATCGCAATGTGGCCGCGCTGCAGAAAGCGCGCCAGATGGTGCAAGCGGGCGAGATCGGCACGGTCAGGCATGTCGAGGCGTCCTACCTGCAGAGCTGGCTGGTGTCGAAATTCTGGGGCGACTGGCGCACCGATCCGAAATGGCTGTGGCGGCTGTCGCGCGGCCACGGTTCCAATGGCGTGCTCGGCGATGTCGGCATCCACATCCTCGATTTCGCCAGCTATGGCGCAGCCGTCGACATCGACCATGTATTCTGCCGGCTGCGCGCCTTCGACAAGGCGCCCGGCAACCGCATCGGCGACTACGGACTCGACGCCAATGACAGCTTCGCCATGACGCTGGATTTTTCCAACGGCGCCTTCGGCGTGGTGCATGCCAGCCGCTGGGCAACAGGCCATCTCAACGAACTGCGTCTGCGCATCTATGGCGAGAAGGGCGGCATCGAAGTGGTGCACAATCTCGACGGTTCGACGCTCAAGGCATGCGTGGGGGAGAATGTCGAGAACGCCATATGGGAAGAGCGCGACCCCGGCACGGTGGAGACCAACTACCAGCGTTTCACTGACGCGGTGCGCACGGGCGTGCAGGCCGAACCGTCCTTCCGCCATGCAGCCGAATTGCAGAAGGTGCTGGATCTGGCCGTGGTGTCGGACGAGAAGCGGGCGGAGCTGCGGGCGAACGCGGAAACGCGGTGAGGGCTCGCACCTCGCGCCCATACCGCAGTAGCTGGAAGGGGCCGAGTTCTGTCAGACTCCCCTCTGGCCTGCCGGCCATCTCCCTCGCAAGGGGGGAGATCGGCAGCTTCAATTGCTGCGCCTGTCTTGCAACGCTGGAAATTTGCCGAAAGCAGATGAGAGCACAATCTCCTCCCTTGCGGGGGAGATGTCCGGCAGGACAGAGGGGGGCGCTGTCCCTCCGGCATTTCGTGGTAAGTCATCAGTGCCCGCCTCCTGATCCGTGTCAGGTGGCTTCAGGGGCCGGTCACGAGCGAAAAAACCAGTTTCTGCAAATTCCCGCCATTGCCGAATTCGATACGGTCGAAGTCGCGGCTTGCCTGCACCCGCGCCTTCGAGATCGCGTCGAGCCGCTTGACCACCTCGGCCCTGGTCTTGCTGCATTTGGGATCGTCGGCTACGGTCAGGCCGTCCGTCGCGGCTTGGATGTCGTGGACCATCTGGACCATGCTGGCGCCATGCACCTTCTCATGGGCGGCGACGCCGGCGATGAAGGTGTCCCAGTTCTTCTGGACGGCCGGCGGCAGGGAGCGGGAGGGTTTCGGCAAAGTGTAGGTGACGATCAGCTTCGGCCGCCCGGCCGTCAGCACGCAGTCCTTGCCGCTGGGCTTGTAATCCCTTAGCCCCCAGGTCAGCTTGAAATTGGTGTAGGCGATGGCGCGGGCAATGCCGAGCTTTGGCCCTTTCTCGCCGATCGAGCGGTAGAGTTCGGCGCCGGACTGGCCCGAGATCGCGTAGGGCTCGATCTTCTCGACCGGCTTCCACTCGGCATGAGCGGTGAGCGGCAAGGCCAGCAGGGCGGCAAAGGACAGACACAGGCGAATGCAGGCTCTCAATCCAACTCTCCGCGAAACAGGACCGGCTGCCGCAAGGGGCAATGCCATCGGATCGCTTTTTCCTATATGCTGGCGACGGGCGCTGCAAATGCCCTGGAGGCAGCCAATTGGGGGGAGCCATGAGAGTTGCACATCTCGTCGTCGCCGGTGCGGTAGCGGTCCTGCAGGCCGCGCAACCGGCGTTTGCCGCGTCGTGCGGCGGCTGGAGCGCCAGGATGGAGGAAGACGAGGGCGGCAGCGTGCTGACGGCCTCGGTCTGCGGCGGGCCGAAAGGCGATGCGTATCTGATGCTGACCTGTTTCGACACGCCGGTGCTGAGCTACGATCTCGGCGCCAACGGCCAGCAATTGGAGCCTGGCATCAGCGGTTCGTTCGCGTTCAAGGCCGACGGCAAGACGGTAACTAAGGCGCTGCAGCTGGAGGCCATGTACAACTACTTCGTGGTCAACCTGGCGAAAGCCGATCCGCTGCTCGACCTGTTGCGCGGCAAGGGCGATGTGTCGGTCAGTTCAGCCAAATATGGCGAGATCAGCTTTCCGCTGAAGGGTTCAAGCGCGGCCATCGGCAAGGTGCTGGCGCAGTGCGGCAAGGCCCAGCCCGCCGATGGGGATTGAGGACTTCGTCATCCGGGGGCCCTCCGAGACGGAGCTGCGCTCCTGCTTCGCCCTAGGATTGTTTGAGCAGGATCAGGTAGTTTGGCGGCCGGGACTGCGGCCCATCACCCCACCCAGTCGTACCGTCGCGGCCATCAGTTCCTCGTCCGAAAACCCGGAAAAACCCAGCACCAGGCCTTGCCGGGACGCCCCGCCGATGAACATCGAGGACAAGGCCCTGGCGCCGACACCTGCCGCCTTCGCCGCCTCGACGATCGCTGTGTCCGGCCCGGCGTGCTTCAGCGTCGCCATCAAGTGCAGCCCCTGTTCGGGCACGGTTACTTCGAGGGCATCGCCGCAATGCGTCTCGAGGCCGGCGACCAGCACGTCGCGCGCGGCTTGCACCCGGCGGCGCACGCGCCTGAGATGCGCGGCGAAATGGCCCTCGTTCAACAGGTCGGTCAGCGCGCCTTCGGCCAGCGTCGAGGGGAAGCGGTCGGCGCGCGCCCTGACCGCCATCACGGCATCGAGCAGCGCTTCGGGCACCACGACATAGCCGATGCGCAGGCCGGGGAAGAGGATTTTCGAGAAGGTGCCGAGATAGGCGACACGGCCCGAGCCGTCCATGCCCTGCAGCGAGGTCAGCGGCGGGCCGGCATAGCGGAACTCGCTGTCGTAATCGTCCTCGATGATCCAGGCATCGTTGCGCCGCGCCCAGTCGAGCAAAGCGAGACGGCGGCGCATCGTCATCGTCACGCCGAGCGGATATTGATGCGAGGGCGTGACATAGGCCGCGCGCGCCTTGGAGCACAGGCTTTCGCCGATCTCGGGATCGAGCCCTTCGGCGTCGACTGGTACGCCAAAAACCCTGGCGCCGCTGCCGGCCAGCACGGCGTGCGCCATGGGATAGCAGGGGTTTTCGATCCAGACGGCATCGCCGGGACGAAGTGCTGCACGCACCAGGAGATCCAGCCCCTGCTGCGTGCCCGACGTCAGCACGATCTGGCCGGCGTCGCAGCGCACGCCGCGTGCGGTCCTGAGATAGGTGGCAATTGCCGTGCGCAGCGGCAGGCCGCCGCGCGGATCGCCATAGCGGAAATGCTCCGGTCCGGGGCGGGTGAGGTGGCGCGACAGAAGGATGCGAAACATATCAAGCGTGCGCGGATCGGAGACCGCAACGCCAAGGCCGCAAGCTAGCGACGCCGCGACGTCGATCTCCGCTGGACGCGGCTTGATCAGCGTCAGCGGCAGATGCGGCACATCAGGCGCGACGAAGGTGCCGGCGCCGACCTTGGCGACCGCAAACCCCTCCGAGATCAGCATTTCGAAACAGGCAACCGCCGCCGAACGCGACAGGCCGAAGCGCTGTGCGAGATCCCGGGTGGTCGGGAGTTTCGCCCCGGTGGCCAGCGCGCCGGTCTCGATCAGCCGCCTGAGCGCCGCATAGAGCTCGCGGCTGCGCGGGCCGTCGCCCGGCAGGACCGGGATCAGCGCCGACCAATCCGGAAAATTGGTCCGGTTTTTCTTCATAGGATTGGTTCTTTTATCGACCAATGTCATGGCGCATGGTTGGCAGACGACAACCAAGGATGCAAGCCGTGAACGACACGCCAGCCAGTTTTCCGACCACCAGCCGCAACCGCGTCAAGCGCCTGCACGAGCGCGGCAGCTACGACCATGCGGCAGTCTTCGCGGTGCTGGATGCCGGGCTGCTGTGCCATGTCGCCTATACGTTCGACGGCCAGCCCTATTGCACGCCGACCATCCACTGGCGCGAGGACGACATGCTGTACTGGCACGGCTCGTCGGCCAGCCGCATGCTGCGCAATCTGCGCGGCGGCACGCCGGCCTGTCTCACGGTGTCGCATCTCGACGGGCTGGTGCTGGCGCGCTCGGGCTTCAACCATTCGGCCAACTATCGCTCGGCGATGTGTTTCGGCACGGCGCGAATCGTCGACGAGCCGCAGGAGAAACTGAAGGCGCTGGCCGGCGTCGTCGACCGTTTCTATCCCGGCCGGAGCGAGACCCTGCGGCCGATCTCGGCGCAGGAGGCCAAGGCGACGACGGTGATCGGCATGCGTATTGAAGAGGCATCGGCGAAGGTGCGCGCCAAGGGCGTCGGCGACGACGAGGAGGATTACGGGCATCCGGTTTGGGCCGGCGTCATCCCGGTGCGGATGGTGGTCGGCGCCGCCGAGCCGTGTCCGAGGCTGATGCCTGACATGGAGCGGCCACGGAACCTGGCTGGATATGCCGAGGGCGCGCGGCTCGATGAGGCGCTGACGCAGGCGCAGCGGGTTTATGAGGGCGAAGTTTAGCCCGCGCCTAGTGGGAACGTATTCAAATCTTGCCGCTGCCGCCGCCTCGCGATATCTCGACACCATGATCACCTTCCGCCGTGCGCAAGCCTCCGACCTGCCTGATATCGTGGCCATGCTGGCCGACGATCCGCTTGGCGCCGGCCGCGAGGACGCTTCCTTGCCGCTGGCGCAAGGTTATGTCGACGCTTTCAACGCCATCGACGCCGATCCCAATCAGCTGCTGGCGGTGGCCGTGGATGGCGGCGAGGTGGTCGGCACCTTGCAGATATCTTTCCTTGCCGGGCTCTCGCGCAAGGGCGCGTGGCGCGGCCAGATCGAGGCGGTTCGGGTCGCCGGCCACAGGCGCTCGGACGGCATCGGCAGGCAGATGATCGAATGGGCGATCGACGCGTGCCGGGCGTGCGGCTGCAGCCTCGTCCAACTGACCACCGACAAGGGGCGGGCGGGCGCGCATCGTTTTTACGAAAGCCTCGGCTTCACCGGCAGCCATCTCGGCTACAAGAAGAGCCTTTAGGCGGTCGGAAAACGCTGCAACACTTTTGTGGAACTGCTCGCGGCGTTCGAGCAGTGCGCCACCGCTGGCGCATTCGGGAAACCGTTCAGGCACACTTCAATTCGCGGCCAAGAGGGGATATAGGTCAGTCAAGTTGACCTATATTGCAGCGTCCGGGGAGGCGTGCCGTGACCCTTATGAACCTGTTGGCTTCGCGCTCGTCGCGCATGAAAGCGTCCGAAATCCGCGAGCTGCTGAAGCTGCTCGACCAGCCGGACATCATCTCGTTTGCCGGCGGTATTCCCGATCCGGCGCTGTTCCCGGCCGAGGCGATCCGCGACGCCTATGCCGATGTGCTGGGTGGCGCCGAGGCGGGCGCTGCGCTGCAGTACCAGGTCTCGGAAGGCTATCTGCCGTTGCGGCGCTGGCTCGCCGGGCAGATGGGCAAGCTCGGCGTCGCCTGCGACGAGGCCAACATCTTCATCACCTCCGGCTCGCAGCAGGCGCTGGATTATCTCGGCAAGCTGTTCCTGTCGCCGGGCGACACCGCGCTGGTGACGTGGCCGACCTATCTCGGCGCGCTGCAGGCTTTCAACGCCTATGAGCCGCGCTACGACCGGCTGACCCCGGCCGGCGGCAACATGACGCCCGATGCCTATCGCGCGGCGGCGGCCGCCAATGGCGGCAAGGCCAAATTCGCCTATCTGGTGCCGGATTTCGCCAACCCGACCGGCAACACGCTGAACCGTGAGCAGCGCGAGGCGGTGCTCGACCTTGCCGGCGAACTCGACATCGCCGTCATCGAGGATGCCGCTTACCGCGCGCTGCGCTATGGCGGCGAGGGCGAGCCGCCGATCCTGGCGCTCGATTGTGCCCGGTCCGGCGGCATCGACAAGGCGCGCACGCTCTATTGCGGCTCGTTCTCGAAGATCCTGTCGCCGGGCATGCGGGTCGGCTGGGTGTGCGCGCCGCGCCACATTGTCGAGAAGCTGGTGCTGATGAAGCAGGCTTCGGACCTGCACAGCCCGTCGATCAACCAGGTGGTGATGCATCGCGTCGCCGAAGCCGTGTTCGAAGGCCAGGTGGAAAAACTCATCGACGCCTATCGCGAGCGCCGCGACGGGCTGCTCTCGGCACTGGAAGCCCACATGCCCGAAGGCGTGACCTGGAGCCGCCCGGAAGGCGGCATGTTCGTCTGGGTGACACTGCCGGAAGGGGCCGACGCCACCGAGCTTCTGGCTCGGTCGGTGAAGGAAGCGCGGGTCGCCTTCGTGCCGGGCAACGCCTTTTATGCCGATGGCACCGGGCGCAACACACTGCGGCTGTCCTTCACGCTCGCCGACCGGCGCGCGGTGAGCGAAGGCATTCCAAGGCTAGCCGCCATCCTGAAGGGATAGGCCGGCGCTGGAAGCCGGCTTTTCCTCCGCCGTTACAGTCACCAGCCGCTCAAGCTTTGAAAGCCTGGTGCGAGCGAGCTTGCGGACCGGCCTTTCGAAACCTTCTTCGCCGTTTTCGACGACGAAGACCAAGGTCATGAAATCGAGCATGAATTCGTCGATGGCTGCCGCGACCTCGCGCGACCTGCCCTTGAACCGGCGCAGCAGAGCGGTTGCTTCCTCGATATCGTCGAGACCGGCGCTGTCGACCAGCGCTTCGAGCCTCTGAAAACAATCCAATCGCAATTCCTCCCACCGCGCCACCAAACCCGGTTGCGAGCGGAAAGTTCCAAACTGTGAGTGGTCTCGCGAAGAAATCGCCTCCATTGCTTGAATTCCGCGGACGGGCCATCGGCAATTTTTTTGTTCGGGTGGAACCTCCGCGGCCAACAAAGGTTCTTACCAGGTCTGATCCCCCCTCAGACCCCTGAAGGCTAGACATGCTTTCCAAAGGCCCGCCGGATCCCCTCCCGGCGGGCCCTTTGTTTGCTGGGAAGTATCCGCATTGACGACGCCCTATCCCAACCTAAATTCGAACCCACACGAGGAGGCGTTTTCATGGAAACCCAGGAATTGCATCGCGGCCGGCTCATCGACCACATCCAACTGGTGGTCAGAAACCTCGCGGCCAGCCGGCGTTTCTACGAGGCGGTCCTGCAGGCGCTCGATGTCCCGATCGGAGGTAGCGGCGCCGACTTTTTCTGGGCCGACGAGCTGTTTGTCTCCACTGCCGACAGCCGGGCCGCACAGGGAAAACTCACCGGCCGCCATCACCTGGCTTTCCAGGCAAGGGACCACGCCATGGTCGACGGCTTCTACAAGGCCGGGCTGGCGGCCGGCGGCACGGACAATGGCGCGCCGGGCGAACGGCCCTATCACCCCGGCTATTACGCCGCCTTCCTGCTCGATCCGGACGGCAACAACATCGAGGCCGTCCATCACGGCCCGCATCGTCGCAGCGCCGCTTCGGTGAAGATCACCTTCTAAGCTGCCGATATTCAGCCGGCCGGGATCGCGGACGCATGGGCGATGCTGGAGAGAGGCTGCCTTGCGTTGCCAGATCGGTGGCCCCGATGCTAACCGTGCAAATGGCGGGTGGGAATCGGTCCCGAAGCAACGTCCGCCACAAATTTTCAATAAAACTCCCCTTACCCCCCGTGGAGATATTTTTTTTATGCAAAACCCAGCAAGGGCGATCTGTGCCGCCACGCTTCTATTTGCGATCGGGGCCGTTGGCCTCACAAGTATATCATCCTTTGCTTATATTTCATCGGCGCAGGCCCAGGAGGAATATCTTCCGACCGAGAAGGATTTTGTCGGCAAATGGAAACTCAACGGCGGAGCCATCCGGCCGCCGCGCGATATGAAGGATGCGCCGACACCGGAACAGGAAGCGGCCGCCAGTGAGTTCCAGCAGACGGTGACCGCGTTTTACGGGGCGTTCGACTATCTGGAGATCACGGCGGACGGCCGCTACAATTTTCACCAGCCCGGGGATCCGACGTCGGGGCCTTGCGTCTGGTGCGGAACCTGGTCGTTCAGCAAGAGTTCGGCGTGGCTCGAGCTGGATACGGCGCCCCGGCTGGATATCTACGCCAAGGACGGCGACATGCAGATGACCTACACTGTCGAACCCTACGAAAAATCGAAATATGCGTGGCTGGTTTTCGGCTGGGCGAAGGCCGAGTAGGCGGCGCGCAGCATTCACCACGTTCGTCATCCTCGGGTCTCCGCGACGGAGCTTCTCCTGCTCCGCCTGTGGATGACGAAGGCGGGAGAGGCTTCCGCTAACCCCGGATGTCAGCGATGGTTGACCGAAACGGAAGATGACATCTTCTGGGTCGCGCCACTGAATGTCACGGCTTTTCATCCATCTCGTATCCTCGTATACGAGATGGAACCAGCGACCGAGGAGACCGCATGAGCCCGCCGCCTGAAACCGTGCCGTTTTTCAGCCAGTGGGAAACGCCTGACATGACGCTGGACGTGCTCGCCGACGGCGCGGATGTTGCGCTCAGGCGCGATCCGCTGTGGAGGCGATCCGGGGCGGAGACCCTCGACGAATACGCAATCTGGGCCGCCAACATCTGCGGCATGGCCTGCCTTAAAATGATCCTGGCCAGCCGCGGCGAGATCGTGCCGACGATCGAGCTTGCCAGGCGCTGCACCTTATATGGCGGCTATGTCGTCAATGAGGGATCGATCAAGGGGCTGATCTACGCGCCCTTCGTCAGCTTCGTGAAGGAAGCTTTCGGCCTGCGCGCCGAGGTGATGACCAATGTCGCCACATCAGACATTCCGGCGATCATGCAGCGGACGCGCTTCTTCATCGCGTCGGTCAGCAGCTCGATCCGCTGGCCCGAGCGCGAGCCGCCCTCGAAGGGCGGCCATCTGGTGCTGATCACCGCGGCATCCGACGAAGGTTTCCGCTTTCACAACCCGTCCGGCCATGAGCCCGCCACACAGGCAGACGCAGTGTTGTCACCGGCCGATTTCGACCGCTTCTTTGCCAATCGCGGCATTGCCGTCGCCATTTGATTTTTTGACAGTCGAGGGATTTCGATGACCGACAAGACAAGAGTGGCCATCCTCTATGGCGGGCGTTCGGCCGAGCACGACGTGTCGCGCCTTTCGGCCGCCAATGTGCTGAAGGCGATCGACCGGACGCGCTACGATATCGTGCCGATCGCCATTTCGCGAGGCGGCAGGTGGCTGCTGCAACAACTCGATCGCGCCGCGGCGATCGGCGATGAGGCGGCAGGGGCGCCGGCCTCCGAAGACGGCCCGGAGGTTGCTTTGTTGCCCGGAGGCAAGGGCCGGCTGGTTGCGGTGTCGCGGGATGGTACGCAGCCTGAGCTGCCCCCCATCGACGTCGTGTTCCCGGTGCTGCACGGGCCGTTCGGCGAGGACGGCTCGGTGCAGGGCTATGCCGAGGTCGCCGATGTCGCCTATGTCGGCTGCGGCATTCTCGCCTCGGCCGCCGCCATGGACAAGGACGTCGCCAAGCGGCTGATGCGCGAGGCGGGACTGGCGGTTGCCCGCTCCATCACCGTGCATCGAAACGGCAAGCATTCCTTCCAGGAGATTGCCGGGACGCTCGGCCTGCCTTTCTTCGCCAAGCCGGCGCGCCAGGGCTCGTCCTTCGGGGTCAGCAAGGTGAATGACAGGGACGGCTTCGAGCAGGCCATCGACACGGCTTTCCGCTACGACGGCAAAGTGTTGATCGAGGAATTCGTCGAGGGCCGCGAGATCGAGTTCTCGGTGCTGGGGCGCGCCGACGGGTCGCTGACGGTGTCGCTGCCCGGCGAGATCATTCCGGCCGGCAAGCACGGCTTCTACACCTATGAGGCCAAGTATCTCGATGCCGACGGCGCGCTGGTCAAGGTGCCCGCCGATGTCCCGGCCGATGTGGCCGAAAAGGCCAGGGATATGGCGCGGCAGGCGTTCCAGGCGCTTGGCTGCGAAGCCATGGCGCGCGTCGATTTCTTCCTGCGCACCGACGGCAGCCTGCTTGTCAACGAGGTCAACACCATTCCCGGCTTCACCGACATCTCGATGTATGCCAAGGCGCTTGCCGCCTCAGGCATCGGCTACAGCCAGACCATCGACGTGCTGATCGAGCACGCGCTGGCCAGGCATGCGGCGCGCTGATCCGATCGGGCGAGCCTGACTTCCATTTAGCCCTTCGGGAGCGGCCGGTGCGGGCCGGATCATTGCCTGTGAGCGAGGCGTATTTCATCGTTGGCTAAAGTTGCACGTCCGCTCTATATGCCCGATCATGGCATTTGGCAGGGAGGCATCACGTGGCCAATCGTCGAAACGGCACGGCGTCTCCGGCTGATGGGCTGGGGGACACCCTTTCAGCGGCCGCGCCCCATCCGCGAACCTCTTTGCCCAATGTGGCGGCCATCGTCACGACAGTGGCGGCACTGTATTTCGGGCGCGAGGTTTTCCTGCCGATCGCCATCGCGCTGCTGCTGACCTTCGCACTGGCGCCGCTTGTCGCAGCGCTAAAAAAGGTCGGCATTCCCCGGATTGCCGCCGTCATCGCCAGCGTGCTCGGCGCCTTCGCGGCGCTTGGCCTGTTCTCCTTCATCGTCGCCACGCAGGTCAGCGAACTGGCGCAGAACATCCCGGTCTACCAGACCAACATCCTGACCAAGATCCGCTCGCTCAAGGAGACCGGGGTCGGCGGCGGGATCCTTGCCAGACTGAGCAAGGTGGTCGAGCGGGTCGGCCAGGAGATCGACAGGCAAGACCCCTCGCTGCCGGCCGCCGCCCCGGAAAAGCCGCCGCGCGAGCCGGTGCCGGTCGAGATCGTCGCGCACGAAAGGCCGCTTCAGGTCCTGCAGAATGTCGTCGGGCCGCTGATCAGCCCGCTTGGGTCGGCCGGGCTGATCATCGTCGTCGTCATCTTCATGCTGCTCGAGCGGGAGGATCTGCGCGACCGCTTCATCCGGCTTGTCGGCTACGGCGACCTCCACCGCACCACCGAGGCGCTTCAGGATGCCGCCAAACGGGTGGGCCGCTATCTCCTGATGCAATTGGTCGTCAACATCGTCTACGCCATACCGATCGCGATCGGGCTCTGGGCCCTCGGTATTCCCAATGCGCTGCTGTGGGGGCTGCTGGCACTGGCGCTGCGTTTCGTTCCCTATATCGGCCCGATCATAGGCATGCTTTTGCCGCTGTTCCTGGCGCTGGCCGTGGCACCGGGCTGGTCGCTCGTGCTGTGGACAGCCGCCCTGTTCGTGGTGATGGAACTGATCACCGGCAATGTCATCGAACCCTGGCTCTACGGTTCGCGAACGGGACTGTCGCCGCTGGCGATCATCGTCGCGGCGATTTTCTGGACGTGGCTCTGGGGGCCGCTCGGGCTGATCCTGTCGACGCCGCTCACTGTCTGCCTGGTGGTGCTGGGCAGGCACGTGCCGCAGTTTGAATTCCTCGACGTGCTGTTCGGCAACGAGCCCGTGCTCGAACCCCATGCG
>NZ_RZQP01000136.1:0-16602 GCF_003998165.1 Mesorhizobium sp. M7A.F.Ca.US.007.01.2.1
GTTTCATATAAATCTTCTTCTCTTTTATTTTTATTGATTTTTGTTATTCCAAACTCAAATAAATCATCTGAGTTCAAAACTTCCAGCCTCTCCCGAAATAGAAATTTCATAGCTACATTTTCCATATTGGAAACGGCGGCAAGGGTTTCCCTGCCCTACAAGCGGCATATCTTTCACTGGCTATTGCCATACAAGCTGCATACCGATTTCTACCAGCTTTGGTTGTGCGCCCGCCACCACGCCCCGAGGATAGCAATTGGCACTGCGCCTCATCAGCGGCAAGCTGTTCCTCACAAGGGTCGTCATCCGGCGGCCCAGCTGGCGGCGGAGGCGGAGGCGTCGTACGCCGTTCCGACGGCATCGGGCAAGATTGTGGCCCTGGCTGCGGGGGCGGGGGACGTAAAACGCAGTCCAAGGGATTGCCACCCCAACACCACCATCGATTCCCTCCTGGACCTGGAACCCAATACAACCCGCTCGGATCCACCTTCATCAGCGGGCTGTTGCCGACATACGCCCACCTTGACGGCCCATTCGGCATACCGAGCGGATCGGGGCTGCAGATAGCGCCCGATGGAAGCATCATAATGGCGGTGCCAATTGTAGGCGAGCCCCGTCTCGATCTGGAACTATTGGCCGGGGAAGCGCTGGTTGAGCGTCGCCGTGCCACTGATGCTACGCACCTCACCGTAAGGTAGATAGCTCGCCTGCCAGACGACATTGCGGCCCTGGTCGGTCATCATGACCGGCCGTTCGAGATGGTCAGTCAGCACGTAATAGAGCACCGGCGTGATGCCGGCGTCGGCGACCATCGCCAGCGGGCGGCCTTCGACCCAGATGTATTCGGTGACCAGCGCGCCGGACGCGTCATATTCGGCGATTACATTGCCGTCGAGGTCGTGCACCATGTGCAGCGTGGCCGACGAGGCGGCGATGGTGCGCGAGACCAGCCGCGACAGGTAGTCGTAGATGTAGGCGCCTGCCGTCGTGCCGTTCGTGGTGGCGCCCGAGAGCTGGCCGGCGGCATTGTAGCTGTAGGTCTTGGTGAGCTCCGGCGAGACGGTCGCGTCCTGCGTGACGTTGCCGGCAAGGTCCGACTGGAAGCCGCGGCTCGGTGCGCCGCCGGTGAGGATGCCGGTCAGCCGGCTGGAGCCGCCCTGAAGGCTGTAGGTATCGATAGAGGTGACGCCACCAATGGTTACGGTGCGCTGGGTGATGTTGCCGACACCGTCGATCGTATAGGTGAGGCTGCCCCACGGCCCATCGGCATTCTCGATGAAGCCGTTGGCCGTATAGGTGTAGGTCTCATTGTTGGCGGGGTTGATCCTCGATTGCCGTGAGATTGCGCTTGTCCTGGTATTGCAGCGGATGAGATCCTGGCCTGCTACCCAGGCGTTCAGATGCAGCGGCCGCCGTCGACCTCCAGCGCCACGCCGGTGATGAAGGCGGCTTCGTCCGAGGCCAGCCAGAGTGCGGCGTTGGCGATGTCTAGCGGTGTCGAAAGCCGGCCGAGCGGGATCGATGCGCGGAACTTCTCGCGGATCTCGGGTGTGTCGGCGCCCATGAATTTCTCCAGCATGCCGGTCTCGCCGGCAACCGGGCAGAGGCAGTTGACGCGGATGTTCTTCGGCGCCAGTTCCACCGCCATCGATTTGGTGGCGGTGATCGCCCAGCCTTTCGACGCATTGTACCAGGTGAGGCCGGGGCGCGGCCGCAGACCCGCGGTGGAGGCCGTGGTCAGGATGACGCCGCCGCCCTGCCGCTCCATGATCGGCACCACGGCGAGTGCCGCGTGATAGATCGCCTTCATGTTGACGGCGGTTATCAGGTCGAAGGTCTCCTCGTCGACATTGAGCATGTCGCCGTTGCGATGGGTGTAGCCGGCATTGTTGACCATGATGTCGATGCGGCCGAATGCGCTTTTGGCGGCATAGATCATCTCGTCGAATTCGGAGCGCAGCGAGACATCGGTCTGGGTCCAGATCGCCGCTTCGCCGATCTCGCCGGCGACGCGCTCAGCGCCCCTGGCGTTGAGATCGGCGACAACGACCCTGGCACCCTCCTGCGCAAAGCGCCTGGCGATGCCCTCGCCAAAACCGGACGCAGCACCGGTGATGACGGCAACCTTGTTTTCCAGACGCATGTTTTTCCCGCTCATGATTGATGACGATCAACCGGCGCGCCGATAGCGCACATCCGCGCGAACCCGTGGCTTCTGGCCGGATTGCTCGAAAGATGTGCGGCCATCGCCGATTTCTCCTTTGGCTTTCGCGTCGATCCCGCTCTATGCTGCAACTGCGAAGGCTTCCGGTGCCGCGCCTGTCGACAAGCCTCCGGGTCATCGGACTGTCAAGGGGCAGGCGCATACACCCAGATGTGACACCATGGCACTGGAAAATTTAAATCGATTAGATTATATCAGCCGCGTCACAGCGACCGGCGTCAGAGCGGACAGACCATGACCAGCCAGATCATCCCCGTCGATCCTTTCGACTTCATCATTTTCGGCGGCACCGGCGATCTGTCGGAGCGCAAGCTTCTGCCGTCGCTCTATTATCGCCAGCGCGACCATCAGTTTTCGGAGCCGACACGCATCATCGGCACCTCGCGCTCGAAGATGAGCGACGAAGAATTCCAGGCCTTCGCCAAGCAGGCGATCTCGGACCACGTCAAACCGGCCGACATCGACGCCAAGGAACTGAAGACCTTTCTGGCGCGGCTGTCCTACGTCTCCGCCGATGCGACGAGCGGCGCCGGCTTCGACAAGCTCAAGAAGGCGATCGGCGACAGCGACCGCATCCGCGCCTTCTACCTGGCGGTGGCGCCGGCGCTGTTCGGCGACATCTCGCACAAGCTGAAAGAGCACAATCTGATCACGCCGAACTCGCGCATCGTGCTGGAAAAGCCGATCGGCCGCGATCTCGATTCGGCACGCAAGCTCAACGACCTGGTCGGCGACGACTTCCACGAAAGCCAGATCTTCCGCATCGACCATTATCTCGGCAAGGAGACGGTGCAGAACCTGATGGCGCTGCGCTTTGCCAACGCGCTCTACGAACCGTTGTGGAATTCAGCCCATATCGACCATGTCCAGATCACCGTGGCCGAGACCGTCGGCCTGGAGGACCGCGTCACCTATTACGACAAGGCCGGCGCGCTGCGCGACATGGTGCAGAACCATATGCTGCAGCTCTTGTGCCTCGTCGCCATGGAAGCGCCGTCGTCGATGGATGCCGACGCCGTTCGCGACGAAAAGCTGAAGGTGCTGCGGGCACTGAAGCGCATCAACGGCAACGAAGCGCCGAAGCACACCGTGCGCGGGCAGTATCGCGCCGGGGCTTCGGCCGGCGGACCGGTGAAAGGCTATGTCGAGGAACTCGGCAAGGACAGCAACACCGAGACCTTCGTCGCCATCAAGGCCGAGATCGGCAATTGGCGCTGGTCGGGCGTTCCGTTCTATCTGCGTACCGGCAAACGGCTGGCGACGCGGGTTTCGGAAATCGTCATCGAATTCAAGCCGATCCCGCATTCGATCTTCGGCGACAGCGCCGGACCGATCTTCGCCAACCAGCTTGTCATTCGGCTGCAGCCGGACGAAGGCGTCAAGCAGTTCATCATGATCAAGGATCCGGGCCCGGGCGGCATGCGGCTGCGCCAGATTTCGCTCGACATGAGTTTCGCGCAGTCCTTCGACGGCCGCGCACCGGACGCCTATGAGCGGCTGATCATGGACGTCATCCGTGGCAACCAGACCCTGTTCATGCGCCGTGACGAAGTCGAGGCGGCGTGGAAATGGATCGACCCGATCCAGAATGCCTGGGAAAGTGCCAGGCAGGAGGCGCAGGGCTACACGGCGGGCACCTGGGGCCCATCGGCCTCGATAGCGCTGATCGAACGTGACGGGCGGACATGGCACGAGAGCAATTGAACGGCGCCGCCTATAGCTGGAACGGCTTCAACGGGCGCCAGGAACTGGCGGCAGCCCTGGCCGGCCATGTTGCAGGCAGACTGACCAAGGCGATCGCCGAGCGCGGCACGGGGTTGCTCGCCGTCTCCGGCGGCACCACGCCGGCAAAATTCTTCGCCGCCCTTTCAGCGATACCCATCGCCTGGGACAAGGTGATCGTGACGCTGGTCGACGAGCGTTTCGTGCCGGCCTCCTCGCCACGCTCCAATGCCGGGCTGGTGGCCGCCAATCTGTTGCAGAACGCGGCCAAGGCGGCTCGTTTCGTGCCGCTCTATCACGAAGCCACCAGCATCGAGGATGCGGCCTCGTCCGACGATGCAGCGCTCCGATCCTTGCCCTGGCCGCTCGATGTCGTTGTGCTCGGCATGGGGCCGGACGGCCACACCGCCTCGTTCTTTCCCGATGCCGCCGACCTGGCAACACTGCTCGACCCGTCTTCCGACAGGATCGTGCTGCCGGTTCATGCGGCAAGTGCGGGCGAGCCGCGGCTGACCCTGTCGCTGGCCCGCATCGTCGAAGCCGGCTTCATCGCGCTGCACATCGAGGGTGAGGACAAGCGTATCGCCTTCGACGGCGCGGTGGCGCCCGGGCCGCGAAAGCCAATCCGCGCCGTGCTCGACGCAGCGCAAAAGCCCGTAGAGGTTTTCTGGGCACCCTGATTCTCGATTTACACCGGTCCCGGCAAACGGCGGGAGGATGTTTCCGGGACCTCGCCTGAAAGGACCGACACCATGACCGCCAGACGCGACATCGAAGCCATTACCGAACGCATCCGCCAGCGCTCTAAGCCCGGCCGCGAGCGTTATCTCGGCCGCATCGCCGAGGCGTCGAACCGCACCGCCAACCGGGCCGTTTTGTCGTGCGGCAATCTCGCTCACGGCTTTGCGGTGTGCAGCCCCTCGGAAAAGCTCGCGCTGGGCGCCGACAAGGTGCCGAACCTCGGCATCATCACCTCCTATAACGACATGCTGTCGGCGCATCAGCCGTTCGAGAGCTTCCCCGCGCTGATCAAGGATGCAGCCCGCGAAGCCGGCGGCATCGCCCAGGTGGCAGGCGGCGTGCCGGCGATGTGCGACGGCGTCACCCAGGGCCAGCCCGGCATGGAGCTGTCGCTGTTTTCGCGCGATGTCATCGCCATGGCCGCCGCGATCGGCCTGTCGCACAACATGTTCGACGCCGCCGTCTATCTCGGCGTCTGTGACAAGATCGTGCCGGGGCTGGTGATCGCCGCCCTCACCTTCGGCCATCTGCCGGCGGTGTTCATTCCGGCCGGACCGATGACATCAGGCCTGCCCAATGACGAAAAGGCCAAGGTCCGCCAACTCTACGCCGAGGGCAAGGCCGGACGCGCCGAACTGCTGGAGGCCGAGTCCAAATCTTACCATGGACCGGGCACCTGCACCTTCTACGGCACGGCGAATTCCAACCAGATGCTGATGGAGATCATGGGCCTGCACACGCCGGGCGCGTCCTTCGTCAATCCAGGCACGCCGCTGCGCGAGGCTTTGACCCGCGAGGCGACCAAGCGGGCGCTGGCGATCACCGCGCTTGGCAACGCCTATACGCCCGTCGGGCGGATGATCGACGAGCGCTCGATCGTCAACGGCGTCGTCGGCCTGCATGCCACCGGCGGCTCGACCAATCACACCATCCACCTGATCGCCATGGCGGCGGCGGCCGGCATCGCCATCACATGGCAGGATATTTCCGACCTGTCGGAAGCGGTGCCGCTGCTGGCGCGGGTCTATCCGAACGGCCTCGCCGACGTGAACCATTTCCACGCCGCCGGCGGGCTCGGCTTCCTGATCCGCGAACTGCTCGACGAAGGCATCCTGCATGAGGATGTGCAGACGGTGTGGGGCGAAGGCCTGCGGCCCTATGCGGTCGAGGCAAAGCTCGGCGCCGACGGAGGCGTGGTGCGCGAAGCCTCGCCGCGGACAAGCGGCGACGAAAAGGTGCTGGCGCCTTTCAACAAGGCGTTCCAGGCGACCGGCGGCCTGAAGGTGCTGTCAGGCAATCTCGGCCACGCCGTCATCAAGACTTCCGCGGTGAAGCCGGAGCGGCGTGTCATCGAGGCGCCGGCCAGGGTCTTCGACAGCCAGCAAGGGCTGAACGATGCGTTCAAGGCAGGCACGCTGACCGGCGATTTCATCGCCGTCATCCGCTTCCAGGGGCCGAAGGCCAACGGCATGCCGGAGCTGCACAAGCTGACCACCGTGCTCGGCATCCTGCAGGACCGCGGCCAGCGCGTGGCGCTGGTCACCGACGGACGCATGTCGGGCGCCTCCGGCAAGGTGCCGGCAGCGATCCATGTCACACCGGAAGCGGTCGAGGAGGGTCCTATCGCCAGGATCCACGAAGGCGACATCATCCGGCTCGACGCCGATGCCGGCACGCTGGAAGTGCTGGTGCCGGCCGGCGATTTCGCGCTGCGCCGGACGGCGGATGCCGACCTCATCGGCAACGAGTTCGGTTTCGGCCGCGAGCTGTTTGCCGGCTTCCGGCAACTGGTCGGCCGCGCCGATCATGGCGCCAGCGCCTTCGGCACGGCCTGACGGCAGTTCTGCGCAACCCATGAAAAGGGGCGGCACTTGGCCGCCCTCTTGCGGTTGTGCATACGATTCTATTGCACGGTTAGCTCAGCTCGCTCGCCGGCCTTGACCGTCACGTTGCCTTCTTTCGAACTGTTGTCGGATTTCTCCGAGACGACGGCATAGTCGCCCGCCGGGATCGCTGCCTGGTACTTCTGGTCGAATGCATAGCCAAGCGACTTGCGGTTGCCGTTGATGTCCTTCTTGGCCTCGAAAATCTCGATCTTCGAGGCTCCCGGCGCGGTGATCGCCAGCACGCCGGCATTCATTGCGATTTTCAGATCCTGAAATTCGCCGACCTTGACGGTGAACGGCTGCTCGACAACGGCGAGATCAACCGTCGCAATCAAGACATAGTCATCGGCCGGCAGATCGAATTTGCTGTCGGGTCCGTAGGCATAGGTCACCTCGTCCCTGGTTCCATCGATCTTCTTTTTTGCCTTGAGCACCTTGAAGCCGATGCCTGAACCGTCCGCCTTGTCGCCGCCGGCAGCATAATAAGCATTGGCAACGACATGGCCGACACCGACAATCATGTCCTTTTCCACGGTCTTGCCGGCAGCCAGCGGAATCGTTTCGGTAGCCACCCCCTGGCCGATCGTGACCGTCACTTTCTCGTCGCCGGCCGGCAACACGGCTTTCGTGGTCCCATAGAAGGTGGCGGGCATGTCAGCACCCGGATAATCGATGACGATAGCCGCGCCATCGACGACATCTGCCCCCTCGCTCGGTCGCGGATGGATGATGAGCGTGCCGGCATTCAAGTTGAAGAGAGGCGCGTAGACTTGGCCCGCCTCGATCTTGACTTTCTGCTCGGTCTTGGCCTGGCCGTCGCTGGCCACGACGATATAGTCGCCCGGTTCCAGATTGGCCTTGTAGGCGCCGTATTCGGTGCTGACGTAGTCGCCGCGCGTACCGTCGGGTTTCGCCTTGTAGATCTCCCAGGCGTTGCCGTCAGTGACGGGATCGCCGCCCTCGGCAAGCACCGCTATCGGCAGGAAATTGAAGTCCGGTTTGGCCGGCTCGGGCGCGGGTGCCGGCGCAGGTGCCGGAGCCGGTTCAGGAGCCGGCGCTGGTGCTGCCACGGTCTCGGCAAGCGCCTCCTGCAGCGCCTTCTCGTCGGAGGCCTGGATGTATTTGCCGCCGGTGTTGTCGGCGAGGCAGGCGATCTGCTTGCCCTCGTCGGCGGTCAGGCCGAAGCCGACGACATCGGCGGTGAAGTCGACGCCGGATGCCTCGAGCTCCTTGCCAAGCGCGCAGGGGTCACCGCCGCATGTTTCGAGCCCGTCGGTGATGAGCACGACCGTCGCCTTGTCCTCGGTGTATTTCAGCGCCTCGGCCGCCTGTTTGACCGCCGCCGTCAGCGGCGTCTTGCCGAGGAATTTCAGGCTGTCGGCGGCGGCCGAAATGGCGCTGCCCGAACCTGCCTGCGGCGGCACGATCAGCTGGATGTCGTCGCAGCTGCCCTTTTCACGGTGGCCATAGGCCATGAAGCCGATCTCGTCGTCGGTGGGGACCGATTGAAGCACGGTTCGAAGCGACTCGCGGGCGATTTCGAGCTTGGGCCTGCCGTCGATCTGCGCCCACATCGAGCCGGACGCATCGAGAATGATGATGACCTTGTTTGCGGCGAAGCCGAACGTCGTCATCGACAAAAGGAGGATCGCCGCAGCGACGCCCCGTGCAAGTCCCGCCATCGAAATCTCCTAAATCCGCCCCTGATCCGGGCGGCAAGCTATTTGACGCGGCGCCGGGACACAAGTCCGGGCGCCCGGTGCGCAGGGCTGCGGACCCAGCTTAACAAAAATCCTGACGACAGCCAGTTCGGCGGTGTCGGCAGCCTTTTACCCGGTAATAGGAATTTTTTCTTGACACCATGACCTCAGCTAAGGTACATATTTGGCTATGGTGCTGATTTGCGCCGGTGACCCGCCGCAATAGGCGGGTTTTTCGTTTGTTGCACCCGTCAGCCTACGCGCGGCGAAGGCTCCGAAAGAACCCATTAACCCGAATTCATGGCCTTGGCCCGATGCGCCGGGCCGAATGCCGAACTTTCAACGAAAACGAAAACCAGCTTAGTAAGTCGTGCGGCGTTCTTCCGAAGGCGGCCTGCCGAATTGCAGCCGGTAGCTCTGGGCGAAGTAGGAATGCGAGGTGAAGCCCGTCGCGATCGCCACGTCGAGGATCGGCATGTTGGTCTGGCGCAGCAGTTCGCGCGCCCGCTCCAGCCGCAATCGCATATAGTAACGGCCGGGCGTGACGCTGAGATGGCGCAGGAACAGGCGCTCGACCTGGCGCACCGAAAGGCCGGCGGATTTGGCCAGCTGTACCGCCGACAGCGGCTCGTCGAGGTGGTCGGCCATCAGTTCGACGATGCGCCTGAGCTTCTCCGACTTGCCGGTCAGGTCGCGTTCGGGTCCGACGCGCTGACGGTCGCCGGCCGAGCGGATGCGTTCGTGCTGGAACTGGTTGGCGACGCCATTGGCCAGGTTCGAGCCGAAATCGCCGCGCACGATCTCCAGCATCAGGTCGATCGAAGTGGTGCCGCCGGCACAGGTGTAGCGCTTGCGATCGATCTCGAAGACGTTGCCGGTGCAGTTGATGTCGGGGAATCGCTCGACGAAGCCGGCGCGGTTTTCCCAATGGATGGTGCAGCGATAGCCTTCGAGCTGGCCGGCCTCGGCCAGCAGGTAGGACCCGACCGACAGGGCACCCAGCGCATTGCCGCGCCGGCCCCAGCTTCGCAAAGCCGCCAGCACCTTGCTCTTGCCGGGGAATTCGGTCGTCAGCCCGACCGAGACGAAAAGGATATCGACCGGCGGCAGGTCGGCAACGGCGTAGTCGATCTTGAGCGGCAGGCCATTGGAAGCCATCACCGGATCGCCATCGGCCGACACCGTGGTCCAACCGTAGAAGTCGCGGCCAAGCAACCGGTTCGCCGACCGGAACGTATCGATCGCGGCAGCCAGCGAGAACATGGAGAACTTGTCTACCAGCAGGAATGCGAACTGCCGGCCGCCTTGAACGGGGTCAGTCATGACCGGCCGTTCTGAGGGAACACTGGGGTTCGGCAAAGCTGCAGCTTTCTGGCGGGTCAGAAGGACGGCCGTTTCAATCCGGCCGAAAGGTAGGCGGAGGCTAACGTATTGGCCATCAGCATGGCAATGGTCATGGGGCCGACACCGCCGGGCACCGGTGTGATGGCGCTGGCGGCCCTGGCCGCTTCGGCATAGGCGACATCGCCGACGAGGCGGGACTTGCCCTCGCCCTTTTCCGGCGCCGGGATGCGGTTGATGCCGACATCGATGACGGTGGCGCCTGGCTTCACCCAATCACCCCTGATCATCTCCGGCCTGCCGACGGCCGCGACAAGGATATCGGCGGTGCGGGCCAAGGCCGGCAGATCCCTGGTGCGGCTGTGGGCGATGGTGACGGTGCAGTTGGCGGCAAGCAGCAGGTTGGCCATCGGCTTGCCGACGATGTTGGAGCGGCCGACGACGACTGCGTTGAGGCCGGACAGGTCCTTGCCGCGCACCCGCTCGATCAGAAGCATCGAGCCGGCCGGCGTGCAAGGCACGAACGCTGTTTCGAGTTCACCGGTGCCGAGCTTGCCGACATTGATGAAGTGGAAGCCGTCGACATCCTTTTCCGGCGCGATGGTCTGGATGATCTTGCCGGCGTCAATGTGGGCCGGCAGAGGAAGCTGCACGAGGATGCCATTGATGGCCGGATCGGCGTTGAGGTCGCCGATGATCTTCAGCAATGCCTCTTCGGAGGTTTCGGCCGGCAGCGTATGCTGGACGGAATGAAAGCCGCATTCCTTGGCGGTGCGCGACTTGGACGCGACATAGACCTGGCTGGCCGGATCCTCGCCGACGATGACCACGGCAAGACCGGGCTTGGCCTTGCCCTTGGCGACAAGTTCAGCCGTCAGGGTCTTGACCGTCCCCACAACGTCCCCGGCAACGCTCTTGCCATCAATCACTTCAGCCATGGACCACCCTCAACACCAGAATGCCCAAGCGCGTCGCTTCCGGAAGCGACGCGCTTTTCGATCTTTCACAGCGTGGCATCTTCACGAAAAATCCAACATGCAATCCCGCCAAAGCGCCGTCCCATGCCGTTTACGCGAAACCGGCATGTTTTTGTACGGCACCGCGCAGATTTTTGTGGCTCAGAAGTAGCGGCGGCGCGTGCGGCTCTCGGTCAGTTCGCGAACCGCTTCGCGGAATTCGCGCAGGCTGGCGCGGATTTCCTCGATTGGCGCTTGCTGCTCGGCATCCTCCACGGCCCGCGACGGCTCCGCCGATCGCTGATGAGGCTGAGGCGCCTGCTGCTGCGCGACGGGCGGCTGTGGATAGGACTCGGAAGCGGGCTGAGCCGGATCGGACTGCTGCCCGGCATTGGCGGCCGGCATAGATTGCGGATAGGGATAGCCCGGCTGCTGCGCGTAGCCCAATGGCTGCGCGTAGCCCAATGGCTGCGCGTAGGGATAGAGCTGCGGCCCGGAATATGGCCGCTGCGTCATCATGGGAGGCGGCAGTGGCGGCTGCGCCGTCTGCTGCGGATGGCCGCCGGGCTGGAAAGGTGGTGCCGGGTATGCTGTCGCGGCCGCCTGCCGGGGCTCGAAGGCCGGCGCCGGCCGGGGATAGGCGCGGTATTGCGGATCCTGCGTTGGCTCCCCGTTTTCGGCAGAGGCCCATTCGACGGTATCGAACGGCTCCTCCCGGGATGGCCTGCGGGAGACGGACTTGTGCAGCCTCGACAGCAAGGCACCGATCCGGCCGGGACCTTCTGCCGGCGAGGCCTCGGCTTGCTGGACAGGCGGTGGCACGGCCGGCGGTGGTGATGCAGGCGGGGGTGTCGATGGCTGCGGCGCTGGTGGTAATGGCGGCGCCGGCGGCGGCGCTGCCCGATATGCCTTGTCTTCGTAAGGCGTCCGGCGTTCGTCCGTGCCATGGTCGCGACGCGAGCGCGAATTGGCGGTGTCACGCAGGCTCTCATAGGCGCCACGCATGGCTCCGAGGCCAATGCCGGAGGCGAAACCCAGCAACAGGCCGGCGAGCGCGACCACGACCCGCGACGGCCCGTTCGGCTCAAGCGGCGCGAAGGCCTTCGAGATCACATTGATGTTGGCGGTGTTGATGTCCTTCTGCTCGCCGGTCTCCTTGGCGCGCAGCAGGTACTGTTCGTAGACGGAACGCTTGGCGGTCGCCTCGCGCTCCAGTTCGCGCATCGACACGAGGTCGCTGTTGACGTCGCCGCTGCGGACCTTCAGCTGCGCCAGGCGAGAGGCAAGATCCTGTTCGAGCTGGACGGCGCGCTTGAGGTCGACCTGCAGCGACGAGCCGATGCGGCGCAGCTCCGAGGCGATGCGTTCGCGTGCGCCGGCAATCTGGGCATTGATCGCCTGGAGTTCGGGGTGACGCGGGCCGAGCCGGATGGCGGCGCGGTCAGCTTCCTGCTTGAGCGACGCATATTGCGAACGCAGATCGCTCATCGTGTTGGAGTTGATCTCCTCCGGCAAGGTACCGGTGAGAACCGAATTGACGTCGACCGAACGCGCCGAGGCCGCCCGGGCGTTGAGTTCCAGGGTCCGGGCGCGCGCGACCGACAGCTGCTCGTTGAGTTTCAGCATCTCATCGTCGCTGATGAGATGGCCCTGCGCGTCAACGAGATCGTGCGTGGCCCTGAAATCCTCGACCTTGCGCTCGGCTGCCTCGACGCCCTTGCGCAACTCGTCAAGCCTGGCCGTCAGTTCGTCGGTGGCGCGGCCTGCGGTGTCCGACTGTATCTGGCCGAAAGTCTGCAGGAAGACATCCGTCATCGTGTTGGCGATGAGGGCCGACTTCTCGCCATTCTGCGTGGTGGCGCTGACGGTGATGACGAAGGTCTTGCCGCCGCGCTCGACCGAAAGGCTCTCGGCCAGATTGCCGACAGCAAGCGCGCGGCGACGGCTGTCGTCGACACCCCCCGGCCCATCATTGCGGGACAGGATGGAGCGAATGAGCGACATGACGCTGAGGCCGCCGCCGCCTTGCCCATTGAATTCCGGGTCGTTGACCAGATTGAGCTTGTCGACGACCTTGTTGAGAACAGTGCCTGATGTCAGCACCCGAACCTGGTTCTCGACGATGGCCAGCGTGGCGTCGGAAGCGACGACCGACTGGGTGAGATCGCGGTCGGTGAGCTTCAGGTCGCGCGGGTCGACGATCAGTTCGGTGGTGGCCTCATATTTCTTCGGCGTCGACAGCGCAATGGTGATGCCGAGCGCGGCGCCCAGCAGTGTCGTCGTCACGATCAGCAGCTTCGACTTGCCGACACCGCGCACCACCTGCATCGGATCGATCAGCGGCTTCCACTGCTGGCTGTCCGTGCCGTCGTTTCGGGATAACGACGCGTCGCCTGCAGCGTAAGGTTCCGATGTATGATCGGCGCGACGTGCGCCAGCGGTTTCGGCGGCACCGGGCTGTGTCCGTGGCGTGGTTTGCGCGCGGTAAGCTTGCTCATGATCCCCGTCGGCCGCGACCGGATCCCCCGACAGTTTCGGGTTGCGCGCCTCGCGCTGCGAGCGGGCGAGGCGATGACGCGTGGCGGCGTCCTCGCGCCATGACGGGTCTGCCCGGTCGCCGATCGAGACCAGCGACGCGTCGGGTTCGTCGCCACGCACAGCCTGGCCCAGCGCCAGCAACGAGCGCTCGCGCTTCCAGTCTTCGCGGTTTTCCCTGTCGACCATCGTCTGGAACTTTACCCTTGGCGACCTGCGAACGGAGATTGGCCATTCGTTAAGCCACGCTAAACAGGCATGGAAAACAAAAGGTTAATTTTCCCGCGCCGAAGCGTCGGTTTCTCGTTTCGGTTGCATCTATTTTCGACACAAGCCCAGCCGCCAGAACGGCACGTTAAGTTTTCCGGCCTAGGCTCTCCTTGAGACATGACGCAGGCCAGTGACATACCGCAAAGGCGGCCCCTCGCCCGGATCGGCAGCTTTTTGGCCGAACGACGGGGGCTGCTTCGCGACTATTTCTCAGCGATCAGCGGTGCCGGTGGGCGACTGGTGTTTTCGCTGGCCTATTTCATCGCGCTGGCCAACACGCTGTCGATATCCGAATTCGGCATGTTCGCCACCGCGTCGGCGGCCGGCGTCATGCTGTCGCGCATCCTCGCCTTTGGGTTCATCTCGGCGCTTTACCGCACCGCCACCATCCGCCCCAATCTGATCGGCACCTTTTCCGCCGGCTTCCTGCTGCTCGGCGTGCTGTCGCTGCCGCTGCTGGCCGCGGCCTCGTTCGGCGTCTATCTGCTTTTCTTCGCCGACACCGTGCCGCTGTCGGTGTTTGCGGCAATCGTCTTTGCCGAAGCGCTGTTGTGGCGGCCGGTCGAGGTGGCGCTGATCGTCAACAACGGCCTGGGCAAGTTCGGCCGCGCCGCGCTGCTGGCCATCCTGGCGACCGCGCTGCGGGCGCTCGGCGCGGTGCTGTTCATGTTCTCAGCGCAACACAGCGTCTGGATATGGTCCTGGTTCTATATCGGCGCCAATGCCGCCTCGCTGCTGATCGCCTTCGGCTTCTTCTACCCGCGCCAGAGGCTGCGGCTGCGCGTCGAGCTTTATCTCAGGCGGTTGGCCGATTCCATCTATGTGGCCGGCGCCGAAGTGCTGTTCTACCTGCAGATGGAATTCGACAAGCTGCTGGTGCTGGCGATCGGCGGCCCGCATCTGGCCGGCATCTACGCCATCATCATGCGGCTGGTCGACCTGACGGCGATTCCGATCCGCACCTTCTCGATGATGCTGGTGCAGCGCATGATGCGCGCGCCGGAACTGCTGTCACGGCTGGCGGTCAAGAGCGGTATCGAAGGCGGTGTGTTCGCGGTTTCGACGCTGGCGCTGCTGACACTTGGCATCGTGCTGCATTTCTTCCCCAATGCACTCGGCAAGAATGTCGCCGAGGCTGCCCCGCTGGTGGTGCTGGCAATCTGCGTGCCGGGATTGCGCAATCTTGTCGAATACCAGGCCGAGCTTTTGTTCGCACGCGGCCAGACGCTGGTGCGGGCGCTCAATCTCGGCCTGCTCGCCGGATTGAAGGCGCTGTTGCTGACCTATGTGCTGACGACCATCCTCGACACGCCGAAGCTGGTGCTGTCGCTCAATGTCGTCTTCCTGCTTTTGTATCTCGCCTCGACGCTGCTCACCTATTCGGCGATGCGCAAGCCGGCCAAACCCGTCTAGGACTTTCTCATTTGTACATGACTTCTGGACAAACGGAAATCGTTGTCCGAGAAAACCGGTTTCCGCTTTTCGGGATGATCTAATCCAGCCCAATCAGACGGCGGATGCGGCCGATATCGGTGCCGATGAAGGATTGCATGCCGATCGCCACCTGCTCCGGCGCCATGGCGGCAACGAAGCGGCGGAACTCGTCATCCGAAAGCGCTTCGCCGGTCCAGTGCACGCGGCAGAACTCTTCGGAACCGTGGAAGTGGCCGGCTCCGTCCAGCAGATCGTCGACATAGCGGCCGTAGATCATGCATTCGGAGAATTTGCGCGCCGAGCCGACGACCTCGACCCAGTTGCGACCATGGACCCTTTCGATCGCACCGCACATCGCCAGCACGGTGTCGCGCCGCCAGGCGATCAGCGTCGAGATGTAGTCATGGTTCGACGTCCGGGACGGGTCGATGCCGAGTGCTGAGCCGGCGTTGCGCGACCAGATGCGATGCTCCTCATGACCTTCGTCCGCCAGCACAGCGTCGCGGCGGAACAGGCGCACCTTGCCATCGCGCCAGAAGGCGCCGCAGTCAAAAGGTTTCAGGAAGGCAACATCGGAATCGCAGAAGATGAGCACGTCTTGAGATGCATGCGCCGAGATGGCGATGCGGCGCAACTGCTGCACATGCCAGCCGCGCAGCGGCTGCGTCTTCAGGCTGAGCCAGACGCGCCGGCGAAACAGGCTGAGCGGGTCGTCGAAGGCGTGCAGCCAGCGCGGCAGCAATTCCCGCTCGTCGACCACCGTGCGGCGGCCGGTCTCCAATTGGCGAAACAGGCCGACATCGCGATGCTCGACCAGGATGTAATGGTGCGCCGCGCCGGAAACGTGGCGATCAAGTGTCTCGCACAGCAGGCGACAGCGCTCGAAATCGGGCGCATAGCTTGCCGTCACGATTGCCGCCGTCGGTGTCTGCCGAAGCGGGCTTGGCTCGACAGCAGCACCTGGCACGAACCTGCTGTTCATTTGATATCTCCCGCGGCTTCGGGCGCAAGCGAGAATTTCTGCCTGACGACGCGCAGCAGGAACAGCGGGTTGCCGACCACATAGCGGCGCCACAGGCGGCCCGGCTCGACAGCCAACCGGAACAGCCATTCGAGCCGCAGCCGGCGCATCCACAAGGGCGCGCGGGGCACCGCGCCGCTCAGGAAATCAAGCAACGCGCCGACGGCGATCGGCAGCGTGCAATGGCGCGCGTCGATATGGCGTTCGATCCACAATTCCTGGCGCGGCACGCCCATGGCCACGAGCAGCACGTCGGGCCGAAGCGCGGCAATCCGGTCGACGATTTCCTGCTCCTGCGAAGGGGGGAAATAGCCGTCATGGATCACCACGAACCGGTGCTGCACGGCCAGTGCCGCCAGCTTGACCGACGCCGCTTCGGCGTTGACGCGCGTCGCGCCGAGCAGCCCGACGGTCAGCGGCGTCGTCGAGGCCTGCAGGAAGGCCGGGACGAAATCGGTACCATTGAGATTGTCGGGAAACGGCGCCCCGTAGAGGAGCCTCGCCGCCAGATCGATGCCGATGCCGTCGGGCAGGATGAGGAAATCATCGAGTGCTTCGGCGAACACCGAGTCGGTATAGGCGATGTTGGCGTTGTGGGCGTTGAGGAAACTGATCTTGGTGAAGCGCCGCTCGGCAATCAGCCGGTTCAGCAGGGCGATGGCATCGTTCCAGCGGACCGCAACCACCGGGATGCCAAGGATCGTCTTCAGCGTGTCGAGCCCGAACGCGGCGCGGGCGGAATGCATGTTCATGCAAACGCCTCCTGCCTGAG
>NZ_RZQP01000137.1:0-16520 GCF_003998165.1 Mesorhizobium sp. M7A.F.Ca.US.007.01.2.1
CATGCAGCCTATGCGATGCTGCCCAGGGCCGTCCCCGGCCAGCCCTTGCAACTGACGATCCGCAAGAGCGTCCAGGAAGGGTTGGAACAGGTGGCGAGGGACGCCGCCACCAAGCTCGGCCCTCGCCTGTCGGTCGCCATGATGCTGGCCGATTCCCGCACCGGCGACATTCTCGGCGAAGTCGGCTCGGCCAATTTCTTCGACGCCAGCCGCTCCGGCTGGATCGACATGACAAAGATCGTCCGCTCGCCCGGCTCGACGCTGAAGCCGTTCATCTACGGTCTTGCCTTCGAACAGGGCCTGGTGGCGCAGGAGACGCTGATCGATGACAGCCCTGTCGATTTCTCCGGCTACCGGCCGAAGAATTTCGACATGGGCTACCAGGGCGATGTCAGCATCCGGCAAGCCCTGCAACTGTCGCTCAACGTGCCGGCGATCCGCGTGCTCGACGCGGTCGGGCCAACGCGGCTGATGGCGCGCTTCCGCCAGGCCGGCGTCAGCCCCATACTGCCGGTCAACGAGGCGCCGGGCCTGGCCATCGGCCTTGGCGGCGTAGGCGTCACGCTGCGCGACCTCGTCCAGCTCTACACAGGGCTCGCCAATGGCGGCAAGACGCACACGCTGCATGACGGCACCGAGCCGGCCAATGCCGAGCGCACCAGCGCCACCATCCTCGACGGTCAGGCCAACTGGCAGATCATCGACATACTGTCGGGCGTCAAGCCGCCCGAGGGTGCCCTGCAGCGCGGCATTGCCTACAAGACCGGCACGTCCTACGGGTACCGCGACGCGTGGTCGGTCGGCTTCGACGGCCGCTATGTGCTCGGTGTCTGGGTCGGCCGTCCCGACGCCGGCGCGGTGCCCGGACTGTCCGGTTATGTCTCGGCCGCTCCCATCCTGTTCGACGGTTTTGTCCGCTCGGGCCTGGTCGCCGTCCCCTTGCCGGGCAAGCCGCCCGGACTGTTCAGCCCCAGGCGCGAGGACCTGCCGGTGACGCTCGCCCGCTTCGGCGCCGGAGCGGACGGCCTGGTGCAGGCGACAGTGACCGAACCCGCACCGACCATCATCTTCCCGCCCGACGGCGCCCGCGTCGATCTCGGCACCAATTCGGTCGACGCCTCGCCGCTGGTGCTGAAACTGCAAGGCGGCCGTGCGCCATTCCGCTGGCTGGCCAACGGCAAGCCGCTGGTGGGCATCGACCGTCGCCGCACCGCGACCTGGCAGCCCGACGGCGCCGGCTATTCGACGCTGACCGTCATCGACGCCGCGGGACGCGCGGCGAGCGTGAAGGTGTTTGTCGAATAGACGGCTGCAAGCGATTCGTGGAATTGGCTTTCCACAGGCTCAGCGGATAGCGGGATACTTCACCCATGCCTGTTCCGAGGCACCCCCCTCTGGCCGGCCGGCGATCTCCCCCGCAAGGAGGGCGATCGGATGTCCTTGCCGCTTTCGCCAGTTATCAATGGTGGAGCAGGACGCCAAAGCTGCCAATCTCCCCCCTTGCGGGGGAGATACCTGGCAAGGCAGAGGGGGGTGCCTCGCGCGATCCTTTCCTGTCGGCAGCCTCAGCACTGGCAGCAACAATCCTTGTCACGGCAATCACCCTCCCTGCTCTCGCTGACCCACTCCCCGCCGGCTTTGTCCGGCTCGCCGATGTCGACCCCTCGATCCGCCAGGACATCCGCTACGCCGGATCGGATAATTTTCTGCACCGCAAGGTGAACGGCTATGGCGCCCCGGTCTGCATCCTCACCGAGGATGCGGCGAAGGCACTCTCCGCTGTCCAGAAAGCGATCGCGGCCAAACGCCTGACCCTGGTGGTGTTCGATTGCTACCGCCCTGCCCGCGCCGTCGCCGACATGGGCGAATGGACAAAACAGGGCGGGCCGCCCGATCCGCAATGGTATCCGGAGGTCAGGCGCAGCGACCTGATCGCCAAGGGCTATGTCGGAGAGTTGTCGACTCATTCACGTGGCTCGACCGTCGACGTCGCCGTCGCCCGGATGGACCGCAGGTCCAGCCCGAACCCGGCCTGCGGCACCGGGGATGCCGACACGCTCGATTTCGGTACCGGTTTCGACTGCTTTGATTCAATGAGCGAAACCGCATATCGCGGCCCTGCCAGTGAAGCGGCGGCAAATCGCAAGATGCTTGTCGAAGCCATGCGCGCGGGCCGCTTCAAGAACTATGCAAGGGAATGGTGGCACTTCACGCTGAAAAGCGAACCGTTCGCCAAACAGCGTTTCGACTTTCCCATCACCGCCGATTGAGGCACCGGATCAAATTCCACACCTTGCCTCGGCACTACCCATTGCTAGATAGGCTGAGTGGCAGGGCCATGGATTCTTCCTTTGGCCGCAAGAGGAAAATATTTCTCCAAAGGACGAAATGGCGCCGAACATTTTCTCAAGAGGGGCAAAAAAGGCAACATTGAATGCATCTAATTTCTACCAATTCGGTAGATTTGGCGCGGGTTCAACGGAGGCAGAAATGACCAAACCTCATTTCAGGAAACTGCTCGGCGCACTGGTCGCCACATCTGTCCAGTTCGGCACGCTCGGTTTCGCGTTTGCCGATACCACCATTCTCAACGTCTCCTACGATCCGACACGCGAGCTCTACAAGGCCTATGACGAAGCTTTCGTCGCCCATTGGAAGGCCGAGACCGGAGAGACGGTCACCGTCCAGCAGTCGCATGGCGGATCGGGCGCCCAGGCCCGCGCCGTGATCGACGGCCTCGACGCCGATGTGGTGACGCTGGCACTCGAAGGCGACATCAATGCCATCGTCTCGAAGTCGAAGAAGATCAATCCGGACTGGCGCACCAAATTCGAAAACAATTCGGCGCCCTACACCTCGACCATCATCTTCCTCGTGCGCAAGGGCAATCCCAAGGGCATTCACGACTGGAGCGACCTCGTCAAGGACGGTGTCCAGGTGATCACGCCCAATCCCAAGACGTCCGGCGGCGCGCGCTGGAACTATCTCGCCGCATGGGCCTACGCCAACGCCAATGACGGCGGCGACGAGACCAAGACCAAGGAGTTCGTCGGCAAGCTCTACGCCAATGCCCCGGTGCTCGACACCGGCGCGCGCGGCTCGACCGTGACCTTCGCGCAAAAGGGTCTCGGCGATGTGCTTATCGCCTGGGAAAACGAGGCCTATCTGGCGCTCGACGAGTTCGGTGCCGACAATTTCGACATTGTCTACCCGCCGACCTCCATCCTGGCAGAACCGCCGGTGGCGGTGGTCGACGCCAATGTCGATGCCAAGGGCACGCGCAAGATCGCCGAAGCCTATCTGAGCTGGCTCTATTCCAAGGAAGCGCAGACGATCATCGCCAAGAACCATTATCGTCCTGCCAAGCCCGATCTGGTGCCGGCCGAGGACCTCGCCAAGCTGCCGCCGATCAAACTTGTAACCATCGACGATCCACAGTTTGGTGGCTGGAAAAAAGCACAGCCTTATCATTTCGGCGATGGTGGTATATTCGACCAGATCTACAAGCCCCAGTAAGCAGTCGATATTCAGGACGACATGACCACAGCACCCGCCCAAGCGGGGTGGCGATTCAGGCAGCCGAGCGTCATTCCGGGTTTCGGATTGACGCTCGGCTTCTCGCTTGCCTACCTCACCCTCATCATTCTCATCCCGCTATCCGGGCTGCTCTGGCGCTCGGCCGCCCTTGGCTGGCCTGAATTCTGGGCGATCGCCACCGATCGCCGCACCATCAATGCGCTGAGAATCAGCTTCGGCACTGCCTTCGTCGCGGCTGCTGTCAACGTCGTCTTCGGCACGCTGGTCGCATGGGTGCTGGTGCGTTACCGCTTCCCCGGCCGCCGCATCGTCGATGCCATGGTCGATCTGCCCTTCGCCTTGCCGACGGCTGTGGCCGGCATCGCGCTGACCACGCTCTACGCGCCGAACGGCTGGATCGGCAAATTGCTGATGCCGCTCGGCATCAAGGTCGCCTATACCCCGCTGGGTATCGTCATCGCGCTGATCTTCATCGGCCTGCCCTTCGTCGTGCGCACCGTGCAGCCGATCATGGAGGAGATCGACAAGGAAGTGGAGGAAGCCGCGGCCACCCTTGGCGCCAATCGTTTCCAGATCATCACCCGCATCCTGTTTCCGGGCCTGGCGCCGGCCATCGTCACCGGCTTCGCGCTCGCCTTCGCGCGCGGCGTCGGCGAATACGGCTCGGTCATCTTCATCGCCGGCAACTTGCCCTACAAATCAGAGATCGCGCCGCTGCTGATCGTCATCCGGCTGGAGGAATACAATTACCCGGCGGCAACCGCGATTGCGGCGATCATGCTCGCTCTGTCATTCATCATGCTTTTGGTCGTCAATCTCGCACAGTCGTGGAGCCGCAAGCGCTATGGCTGATCCGGAGATCAAATCCTACGAACCGCACCATGAAAGCCAATCGGCGGCGGTCACGGAAAGCCGCCCGGCGCGCCTGGCCTTGATGGCCGTCGCCTTTGCCTTCCTCGGCATTTTCCTGCTCTTGCCGCTGATCATCGTCTTCAACGAAGCCTTCGCCAAGGGCATCGGTGCCTACACCGAAGCGCTCGGCAATCCCGACACACGCTCGGCGATCCGGCTGACGCTGCTGGTCGCCGCGATCTCGGTACCGCTCAACATTGTGTTCGGCATCTCCGCCGCCTGGGCGATCGCCAAGTTCGAGTTCAAGGGCAAGGCCTTCCTGACCACGCTGATCGACCTTCCCTTCTCGGTCTCCCCGGTCATATCGGGCCTCGTCTATGTGCTTCTGTTCGGCGCCCAGGGGCTGCTCGGCACCTGGCTGAAAGCGCATGGCATCGTCATCCTGTTTGCCGTGCCGGGCATCGTGCTGGCCACAATCTTCGTCACCTTCCCCTTCGTCGCCCGCGAGTTGATCCCGCTGATGCAGGAGCAAGGCAATGGCGACGAGGAGGCAGCACTTTCGCTTGGCGCCAACGGCTGGCAGACCTTCTGGTACGTGACCTTGCCCAACGTCAAATGGGGGCTGCTCTACGGCGTGCTCCTGTGCAATGCGCGCGCCATGGGCGAGTTCGGCGCGGTCTCGGTGGTGTCGGGCCATATACGCGGCCTGACCAACACCATGCCGCTGCATGTCGAAATCCTCTATAACGAGTACAACGCCGTCGGCGCCTTCGCCGTCGCTTCATTGCTTGCGGGCCTGGCGCTCGTCACGCTGGTCTTGAAAACACTTCTCGAGATGCGCTACGGCGCCGAGATCGCCGCGACGCGCGGACACTGACAGAGGGATTTGCATGGAAGTTCGCGTTGCCAACGTGCGCAAGGAGTTTGACCGGTTTCCGGCCCTCCACGACGTGTCGCTCGATATCAAGTCGGGCGAACTGATCGCGTTGCTGGGGCCGTCCGGCTCCGGCAAGACGACGCTGCTCAGGCTGATCGCCGGACTGGAGCGGCCGACGCGCGGAAATATCTTCTTCGGCGACGAAGACGCCTCGCACAAGTCGATCCAGGATCGCAATGTCGGCTTTGTCTTCCAGCACTATGCGCTGTTCCGGCACATGACGGTGGCCGACAATATCGGCTTCGGCCTGAAGGTCCGGCACGGGCCGTCGCGCCCCCCGGCGCAGGAGATCCGTCGCCGCGCCTCCGAGCTTCTGGACCTTGTCCAGCTGTCGGGGCTGGAAAAGCGCTATCCGGCGCAGCTTTCCGGCGGCCAGCGGCAGCGCGTGGCGCTGGCGCGGGCCATGGCCATCGAACCCAAGGTGCTGCTGCTCGACGAACCGTTCGGCGCGCTTGACGCGCAGGTGCGCCGGGAATTGCGCCGCTGGCTGCGCGAGATCCATGACGCCACCGGCCACACCACCGTCTTCGTCACCCACGACCAGGAAGAGGCGCTGGAGCTTGCCGACCGCGTCGTGGTGTTGACCCAGGGTCGCTTCGAGCAGGTCGGCACCGCCGACGACATCTACGACACGCCGAACTCGCCCTTCGTCTACGGCTTCATCGGTGAATCGAGCTCGCTTCCCGTCAAAGTCGAGAATGGCGAGATCTGGCTCGCCGACCGTCCGATCGGGCTTGCCGCGCCCAACGAGCCCTCGGGCGATGCGACGCTCTACTTCCGCCCGCACGATGTCGAATTGCTGGACGGCTGCAGCGGCTGCATCGCCGGCACGGTCGCCGCCAGCCGGCGCGTCGCCGGCACGCGCCGGGTCGAGCTTGAAATCGGTGGTGAGCGTCAGCGGGTCGAAATCGAGTTGCCGGTCGATCATCCCGCGGCGCAAAAAAGCCGGGTGGCGTTCCGCCCCGGCCGCTGGAAGCTTTTTCCGGCGGCTTGATTCTCGGCTCAAGCGCTACGCCAACCAGTTTTCGACCTTCAGATTCCTGATCCGGGTGAACTCTCCCGTGTTGGGCTGCGGTTGTTGCGAAACAGCTTCGCCTCCTTGGGCGGCGTTGAATGACGGTTCTGGGGCATGGCGGCAGCTCTTTGTATATGCCTTTTGTATATGCCATGCAGCACCGCAAACAAGGCGCAGAAAAACTCCGACGAAGGTAGCCATCTCCTGGAACAGAATTCCAACAGGTGCCAACTTAGGCGATATATTTTCCCACGACGAGGCCGCGAACCGACAGCGCATGCCTCGTCGCGCATGATACGTCACGGCTATGGTCCGACCATCAACGCATTGCATCGGAGCCTGTTATGAAACGATTTTTCCTCGGGCTTGCCACCGTCGCCGGCCTGTTCCTTGCATCCTCCCAAGCCTGGTCGGCCGACAAACTGCTCAACGCATCCTATGATGTCGGCCGCGAACTGTTCGTGCAGGTCAACAAGGCTTTCATCGCCCAGCATCCGGGCGTCACCGTCGACCAGTCGCATGCCGGCACTTCGGCGCAGGCACGCGCCATCGCCGAGGGTCTTGGCGCCGACGTTGTTACCTTCAACCAGGTCATCGACATCGACTTCCTGGTCAAGAAGGGCCTCGTCTCGGCCGACTGGCAGAAGGATTTCCCTGACAATGCCTCGCCCTTCTATTCTCTGCCTTCGTTCCTTGTCCGCGCGGGCAACCCCAAGCACATCAAGGACTGGAACGATCTCGTGCGCGACGACGTGCAGGTGATCTTCCCAAACCCGAAAACATCCGGCAATGCGCGCTACACCTATCTGGCGGCCACCGCCTACGCCAAGGAAGCCTTCAAGGGCGATGACGCCAAGGTGAAGGAGTTCATCACCAAGCTGTTCAACAACGTGCCGATCTTCGACACCGGCGGCCGCGCCGCGACCACCACCTTCGTGCAGCGCGAGATCGGTGATGTGCTGATCACCTTCGAGTCGGAGACGCGCGGCATCCGCAAGGAGTATGGCGACGACAAGTTCGAGCAGGTTACGCCTTCGGTCAGCCTGCTGGCCGAATTCCCGGTCGCCATCGTCGACAAGGTTGCCGACGATCACGGCACGCGCGATCTGGCCAAGACCTATCTCGACTTCCTCTACACGCCGGAGGGCCAGGACATCGCCGCCCGCAACGGCCTCAGAGCCCGCGACGCCGCTGTGGCGGCGAAATACAAGGCCGATTTCCCCGATGTCCGGCTGCTGACGGTGGAAGACGTTTTCGGCGGCTGGGACAAGGTGCAGAAAGAGCATTTCGCCGCCGGCGGCCTGCTCGACCAGACCTACGGCAGCCGCTGAGGCAGCGATACCTGCACAGCAGACGAAAAAGCCGGCGCGCTGCCGGCTTTTTTCGTTTTTGAACGCCGATAACCTGGTTATCAGCGGAATATCCGCGTTCTCAGTGCAAAACGTTACAAAGAATCAACGCGTTTATGCCTAACGTGCAATTTGGTGGCTGTTTCGCGAAACATCATCGCGCGGCGAAGACGTCATTATTTGCACACAAACAGTCGCCAGATGCGAGTGGTTGGGGCTTTTATGGGTTGATCTGGGCATGCTGACAAAAAAAGGCAAATACGGCCTCAAGGCCCTCGTGCATCTGTCTGGCCTGCCGGCCGGCCAATTGGCCTTCGTCAATGACATCGCTGTGGCCAACAATATCCCGAAGAAATTCCTCGATGCCATCCTGGGCGAATTGCGCAATGCCGGCTTCGTCCAGAGCCGCAAAGGCAAGGAAGGCGGCTACCGCCTTGCCCGGCCGGCCTCCGAAATCAAGATCGGCCATGTCGTGCGCGTGCTTGACGGGCCGCTGGCGCCGATCCCTTGCGCCAGCCGCACGCAGTATCAACGCTGCGAGGATTGCGACGAGGCGACCTGCCAGGTCCGCCACATGATGCTGGAGGTGCGGCAGGCAATCGCCGAAGTGCTGGATAATCGCAGCCTCGCCGCCATGCGCGATGCCGACAATGACGATTTTCCGGTCGAGCTGACGTCGCAGATCTAAACCACCGACTTCAAGCTGATCGCGTTCAGATAGAGATTCCTGCATTGAAGGAGAGGTTCTCCAAATCTCGGGTTGCGAAGCTCGAAATCACGGAGAACCTCATGCAGTTTTGGCCTATCCGTTCACATTAGACGCAGCCTCGAATACAGCGCGTGCGGACGTCGTACCCGCTACGTGCTCAGTACCCGCCACACCGAGGTCCATCCATCCCGCATTCACGGCCTCGAACATTTCTTCGGCAGGCCCGGAGTGACCCTTCGGGATGCCGAATTGCTCGAATGCTTCCGCCCACCCCGCACGCGGAATTGCAAAGGCCTTCACGGCGAGATTCAGGACTTCACCCAACTGCTCGGCGACTTCATCCGCGGTGACCATCGAACCGATCTCGACGATGCGTTGCCCTGACCACGTCGACCCGGTCAAAAGGGTTGCGACCTGTGCGCCGATGTCGTTCGTCGCAACCATGGTCGATTTCCGGTTTGTCGGATTATAGTAGACCGGTAGCATTCCGCCCTGCGCGACCTGCAAGCCGTAGAGGAAATTTTCGAAGAATCCCCCCGCGCGCACAAATGCGGTTGGCGATGTCAGGCCGCGAAACCCTTGCTCCAGAAGCGACAAGGCCGCGATCACCCCGTGCCCGCTTGTTCTGTTCGCACCCATCGACGAAAGCGCAACCACTCGCGGCGGCGCTGCCTTGGTCAGAGCCTCGACATAGCTAGCAATCACGCTCCTCGCTTCTTTGTAATCGGGCGACGGCGCCCAGACAGGGGGCAACATGACGAACGCGCCTTCGACGCCTTTGAGGGCTCGCTCGATGGCTGCCGAATCATTCCAGTCGCCGTCTACCAGTTCCACGCCCTGGTTCGCCCAATTGGCCGCCTTGTCGCGATTGCGGACGAGCGCGCGTACCTCCTTGCCGTGCGCCAGCAGATGCTCTGCCGTTGCGCCGCCAACTTTTCCCGTGATCCCCATTACTAGGAACATGTGTTTTCTCCTGATGTCGGGGGACAGAGCTGCCCCTGTTGGTTCAATGGATGAGCGGCAGAATGGCCCGGATACGGGGATCGCGGAGATAGAGGCCGCCCCAGGTCATCGCGCCCAGAAGCAGGGAGATGATTTCCGGCGGCGACCCCAACTCACCGATGCGCAGATGGGCGCAGATGGCACCTCCCAAAAAGCCCGTCACCAGGATCGCGCCGAGGGGATGGCGTAGAGGATGGCGCAGGCGAGGACGATCGGACCCACGACACGGGTCAGGTCCATCGCAAACCCGGTTTCCTGCAACATGCTGGCGATCTGTGCCGGCGCGAAAAGCTGAACAGTGCCATCTGCCGTCAGGGCGATGACGACAAACGCGCTCATGATCCGGCCGGCCCACAGGGCGCGATGCAAGGTCATAATTTCCGGTGTCTGATGCAGGTTCACAGTTTCGGACACTTGTCATTCTCCGATGGGGAGATCCCATATTCGAAACTTACTGTGCCTCTCAAATGTGATAAATGCCGAGAAAATGAACCAACTGTTCTCTTTTTGGGGAACAATCCGAGGCACGAAAATGCAGAATCTCGAACCCATCCTCATTTTCACAACGGTCGCGGAAATGGGGAGCTTCACCCGCGCGGCCGATAGCCTGGGCATCCAAAAGGGGAGAGCCTCAACGGCGGTCCGCAAGCTGGAAGAAGATGTGGGTGTCAGGCTTCTGCACCGGACGACGCGCAGCGTGCGGTTGACGGAGGACGGACGCGCATTTCATGCCCGCGCCCGCGATCTGCTTGCTGAAGTCGATGATCTGCACTCGATGTTCGCAGGCGACCGCGTGGCACTTCGCGGCCGTTTGCGGGTCGACCTTCCAACCGAAGTGGCGCGCACAACGATCGTACCGGCTTTGCCGGATTTCATGGCGGCTCACCCCGAGTTGGAGCTGGAGGTGTCGAGTACGGATCGGCAAGTCGATCTGGTTCAAGAGGGGTTCGATTGTGTATTGCGGCTTGGACCCATTCGCGACGAGACCCTGATTGCCCGCCCGTTGGGCCTGTTGCGCATGGCCAACGCAGCCAGTCCCGCCTATCTGGCGCGCTATGGCGTGCCTCGATCGCTGGAAGATCTCCAGCGTCAGGAACATAGGGCAATTCATTTTTCGACGCTGCTGGGCGCGCGACCCTATGGATGGGAATATCCGGACGGCGACAGCTACGCGACGCTTCAGTTGCCAGGTGCGCTACACGTCAACAGCGCACAGACCTACGAAGCAGCGGCCCTCGCCGGCCTCGGCCTGATCCAGGCGCCACTCTTGGGCATTGGCCGATACTTGGAGAGTGGAGCGCTTGTCGAGATCCTACCCGATTTTCGTCGCCGGCCGCTCGCCGTGTCCCTCGTCGTCGCACATCGGAGCAATCTATCGCGCCGGGTCCGCGCGTTCATGAAATGGATCGAAGATGTGCTGACGCCATATATGGAATAGCGATACGACTATCTTCGTCCGGCCCTCGAAATCAACACTTCGTAAGCGGCGCGCTTGTCTTAAGTCTAGGGAAAGCGAAATTTGCAGAAGTCTCGAGCACGGACACCACCTTGCACGGCCCAAGCCGACGCAGTAAAGCGGGGTTCGAAGAACGGGCTGGACCGATGAGGCTGTGGTGGTTAGAAAAATCCCGCAAGGCCGCCCGCAAGCTGCCGTCGGCAGCCAGTTTCCGCACTGAAATCATCGCAGACGTCTTCGTCCCGGAACGGGCGGAGGATGTACGCTTCTTCAGCCGCAAGCTGGTTCGCCCTGGCCGGCTTCGCCGCTTTTCCAACAAGGATCTTCGCGAAGGCCTGCTGTCTATCTTCTATCTCGTGGTGGCGGCGGCACTGCCGGTGCGGTGGTGGGCGCCGATCTGCGGCCGCGTATCGAGGTTTCGCCTCAAGCGCCATATGCGCAAGGAATTCCCGGCCTACGCTGCCGCCACGCTCGCGGTGCTGGGCGATGGTATCGATGCACGCAAGCTGTTCGAGGGATTGCTGGCAGCGCGCCACCGCCGCCGCTTGCAGCTCGCCGCACATCTGGTGGCCGGCCGCTGGTCGCCGACGATCCGGCTGGAGGGGTTGGCGGGGCTGCGGTCGGCCTTGCAGCGCGGCCACGGCGCCATCCTCTGGTGCGATCAGTTCACCGCCCAGACCATCATCGGCAAGCGCGCGCTGTACGAGGCCGGTATCGAAGCGCATCAGGTGAGCGTCAACACCCACGGTATTTCCGAATCGGCGTTCGGCTTGCGTTTCCTCAATCCGCCGCTGATCGATGTCGAAAACCGGTTCCTGAAAAGCCGGGTCGTCTTTGGCCGCGACGACACCTATCAAGTCACCATCCGCATCCAGAAGATCCTGAAGCAGAATGGCGTGGTGACGATGACCAACACCGTCCATGCCGGCACGAGCTTCACCGAGGCAGCCATGGGCGAAAGCGGCTGGACGCATCTCGCCTCGGCACCGGCGAATTTCGCCGCCAGGGGCAGGACCGCCCTGTTTGCCATGTCGACCTTCGAAGTGGTTCCCTTCATCGAATACCGGGCCGTGCTCAGCCCCGAGCTGACGCCGGAGGCATCTGTCAGCCCGGCAACGGACATGGCCAGGGATGGCGCCAAGAACATGACTGTGCAGGCGCACTACATCCTGCTCAAGCGCGACCGCCTGCTGGAAGCGCTGAAGCTCTACCCCGAGCAGATGCTGACGTGGTCCCGCCGGCAGCGGCTGACCGAGGTCTCGGACAGCATCGGCATCGGAATGGATGAAGGCTCATGACCGGCGTATCAGGCGGACCGCGGCGGCGACGAGCTCACCGACCGGGCGTGTGGCATTGAGTTTCGAGGCGCGCTCATCCGCAGCCGGCGGCTCGAGGATGGCGAACTGGCTGTCGACCAGGCTCGCCGGCATGAAGTGGCCCTTGCGGCTGCCGACGCGCTGCCTGGCCGTACCAGGGTCGATCTCCAGATAGAGGAAGACGATTTCCGGGCAGAAGCCGCTCAGCCGGTCGCGGTAGCTGCGCTTCAGCGCCGAGCAGGCGGCGACCACGCCGTTGCCCTGCCCCACCGACGCGGCGATGCGCTCGCCGATCGCGTTGAGCCAGCCTTCGCGCAGCTGATCGGTAAGCGGCTCGCCGCTTGCCATGCGTGCGACGTTTTCCGGAGGATGCAGCCTGTCGCCCTCGATAAAGGTAACGCCCAGAGCGGCGGCAAGCCCAACGCCCACCGCCGACTTGCCGCAGCCGGCGACGCCCATAACCACGATGGCCGGCACCGAGCCGGGGGCGCTCGTCGGCGCCTGTGCTGCCGCTTCGTCCACTGTCAGCGGCTTGCCGGCGCGCGGCCGTAGAGCAGCAGCATGGCGACGATGACGACACCGTAGATGATCTGCCGCCCCGCCTCCGGCATCTGCATGACCGACAAGATGGATTGCAGCAACGTGATGAGGATGACACCGGCGACAGTGCCGAGATAGGAGCCGCGCCCACCCAGGATCGAGGTGCCGCCAAGCACCACCGCGGCGATCGACGGCAGCAGATAAGCGTCGCCCATCGACTGCGCCGCCTTGGAGGCATAGCCGGCCAGAAGCACGCCGCCGAAAGCCGAGAGCCCGCCGGAGACGGCGAAGGCGATCATCACCACGCGCCTTGTGTCGATGCCGGAGAGATAGGCCGCGCGCTCGCGGTTGCCGATGCCGTAGACGGTGCGGCCGAAGCCGGTCCGCGTCAGCACGAACACCATCGCGGCCCCGATCAGCGCCCAGATGATGACGGCGTTGGGCACGCCCGGAATGGCGAAACCGGTCGCCAGGTAGCGCATCGCGCCCGTCGCCGAATCCTGCGGCGAGAAGCCGCCGGTGTAGACCACCATCAGCCCCTGCGCGACAGCGTTGGTGGCCAATGTGATGATCATCGAGGGGATGCGCAGATAGGCGACGCCGATGCCGTTGACGACGCCGATCAGCATGCCGCAGATGATGCCGAACGGGATGGCCAACGCCACGCCGACCGGGCCGTACGCCGCCGCGGCGCAGGCCATCATGGCGCCCGCCGCCACCGCCCACGGCACCGACAGGTCGATCTGGCCGAGCAGGATGACCAGCATCATGCCTGTCGCGATGACGCCGAGGAATGAAGCCACCTTGAGCTGCTGCAGGAGATATTCAGGCGACAGGAAGCTTCTGGAATAGAGGCTGCCGAAGAACAGCAAAAGCACGATGCAGGCAAAGGCCGTCAGCACCGCCGGATCGGCGCGGCGGATGAATCTGGGCATGCGGCCGGCAATGCCGCCAAGCGTCGTTTCGCTCACAGGAACCACTCCAGCCGGTTGCGGACCCGAAACAGGGCGAAGGCGCCGAGGCTGACGGCGACCAGCAGGATAACGCCCTGGAACAGCGGCTGCCAGAGCGGATCGAAATCGAAGACGAACAACAGGTCGCCGATCGTGCGGAAAGCCAGTGCGCCGAAGATGGCGCCGATGGCGCTGCCCTTGCCGCCGAACAGCGAGACGCCGCCGAGCACCACGGCGGCGATCGAAAACAGCGTGTAGGAGTTGCCGCTGGCATAGGCCGCCTCACCCGTATAGGTGAAGAAGGTCAGGAACAGTCCGCCGATCGCCGCCAGCAGGCCGGCCAGCGTGTAGGCGGCGAACTTGCCGCGCCGGATCGGCACACCCGACATGTAGGCCGCCGTCTCCGATGAGCCTGCCGCGTAGGCGGCGCGGCCAAGCACCGAGCGGCTGAACGGCACCCAGATCACCAGCACGATGGCCAGCAGCACGACGAGACTTGCCGGCACCACGCCGAACACACGGCCGGTCAGCGCATCGGCCAGGTCCTCATTGACCGAGCCGCCCGGAAATGGCCGCAGCAACAGGCCGATGCCGTAATAGACGGCGCCTGTGGCAATGGTGGCGACAATCGGCTGCAGCCGGCCATAGATGACGATGGCGCCGTTGATGGCGCCGCACAGCAGTCCCACCGCCAGCACGGCGATGACGCCGAGCGTCGTCTGCATCGGCGTTCCCACCACCAGCCACGAAGCCAGGCAGTTGGTGAGGAGAAAAATCATGCCGACGGACAGGTCGATGCCGGCGGTGATCACCACCAGCGTCTGCGCCATGGCGACGAAGGCGAGCAGCACGCCCTTGTTGGCCGCCGTCTGCACCACATTGGCGGTGAAGCCGGCCGGATGGTTCGAGGTGTAGATGACGAACATGACGATGAAGATGCCGAACGCCAGCAGCGTTCCGCGCTGCTCGGCCAGCCAGTAGCGCCAATCCTTCATGCGCCCACTCCCAGGCCCACCGGGCTCTCCTCGCCATGGATGTTGAGCGCACTTGATATCAGCGCCCGCTCGGTGATCTCGGCGCCGACCAGCTCGCGCTTGACCGCCCCGTCGTAGAGCACAAGCACACGGTCGCAGCAGCCGATCAGCTCGTCATAGTCGGTCGAGTAGAACAGGATCGCAGCACCCGCGTCGGCCAGTTTGCGCATCAGCTGGTACAGCTCCTGCTTGGTGCCGACGTCGATGCCGCGCGTCGGATCGTTGAGCAGGATGATGCGCGGCTGGCGCATCAGCCATTTGGCGATGACCACCTTCTGCTGGTTGCCGCCCGAAAGCGCGCCGACCGGAATGTCGAGGCCCGCCGTCTTGATCGCCAAAAGGCCGACCATGTCGTCGATCAGCCGCTGCTCGGCGGCACGGTCGATGATGCCGGCTTTCGACAACCGGTCGAGGGCGGCGAAGGACAGGTTCTCGCGCACCGTCATCGGCAGCATCAGCCCTTCGGTCTTGCGGTCCTCGGGAATGAGCGCCATGCCGATGCCGTCGTCGCGCGCAACGGATGGACTGGTGATCGACACAGGCTTGCCGTCGATCAGGATCTGGCCGCTGAGGCCGCGCAGCACGCCGAAGAAGGCGAGCAGCAATTCGCGCTGGCCCTGGCCGTCGAGGCCGCCAAGGCCGACCACCTCACCTGCCCTGACGGTCAGCGAGATGTCGTGCAGCCGGTCGGCCCATGAGAGCTTGCGGGCCTCGAGCCTGGGGGCCGCGGCGGCAGGCACGGCCGTCGGCTTGGGCGGAAAGATATGGCTGTATTCGCGGCCGATCATCAGTTCGACCACCTCATTGTCGCTCTTCGAGCCGGCTGGATAGCTGGCGACATTGCGGCCGTTGCGGAACACCGTGCACTGGTCCGCCAGTTCGGCGATCTCGTTCATGCGGTGCGAGATGTAAAGCAGCGCCAGCCCTTCCGCGCGCAGCCGCTTCAGCACCGCGAAGATCTTCGAGACATCCGCGGCAGTCAGCGCGGAGGTCGCCTCGTCGAGGATGAGGATGCGCGGCTTGCGTGCCAATGCCTTGGCGATCTCGACCATCTGCCGGCGCGACAATGGCAGGTCCTTGACCAGCGCCAGCGGGTGGATGTCGGCGGCGCCGGCACGAGCAAGTGCTTCTTCGGCGATGCGGCGTTGCGCCTTGCGGTCGATCATGCCGAAGCGTTTGGGCGGGTCGGAAATGACGATGTTGTCGGCAACGCTTAGCTCGGGGACCAGCGACAGTTCCTGGAAGATGCAGACGATGCCGGCCTTGTTGGCGGCACCCGGAGAAGCGAAGGTCGCCTCGCGCCCGTCCAGCGTCATGCGGCCCTCATCGGGCGCCACGACACCTGCCATGACCTTGATCAGCGTCGACTTGCCGGCGCCGTTTTCGCCGAGAATGGCGTGGATGCTGCCGGCTTCGACAACAAGCTCGGCCTTTTCCAGCGCGCGTACACCGCCATAGCGCTTGGATATGCCTTCCATACGAAAGAGCGGAGCCGCACCGTCCATCGGCCCTCCCAGGGCGATTGTGGAATTGAGACAAACGCCGCGGCTCAAGCCGCGGCGCCAGGTGACAGCCAGCGATGATTTACTGGTTTTCCTTGGTCTGACCCATGATTTCCTGGGCGCTGAAATTGATGCCGCAGGTCGGGAAGGAATTGCCGACGAAGAAATTGTCGGATTCCTTGGGGAAGTAATCCGTGCCTTCCTTCATGTTCGGGTCTTCGGCGATCGCCAGCGGCAGCTTCACCTCTTGTGGCACCACCTCGCCTTCGAGTGCGGCGATCGCGGTCTTGATGGCGACGGCGACCTGAGCCGGACCAG